>JBGTMK010000908.1:0-4791 GCA_041743605.1 Nostoc sp. | reverse complement strand
AAGTCTACATTATCTAGAACTTTATGGCTACCAAAGGACTTAGAAACACCTTTCAGTTCAATCAATGGTTCAGGTTCAGTCATTAGTTATTAGTCATTGGTCATTGGTGAGCCAAAGCAAGCTACGCGTAGCGGACGCAAGAAAAGGAGCATCACCCAGAGGGTCATTAGTCAGTAGAAAATAAACAAATGACTACTGACTAATGATAAATATGCCCAATAGTGATGTCATTGTGATTGGTGAGGCATTGTATAGTACATTATAAGTACACAATTAGCATTGTGATTAGCAAACTTTATTTTTTTAGCATAATATTGAGTTATTTGCGATATTTAACCTCCCAAAATACCCTCAACCCAAGGCTGACGAATAAATCGTAATAATTTACAGTCTCAATCACGGGAAAATAAGACTCTAGTTTTCTCTGAATATCAGCAAGTTTATTTAATAGTCTATTGTACTATTTTATGTTATTACTACTTAGACAAAAGCTAATTAATAGGTTGATGCAACATATAATGATTCTATTTTTCTTATAAAGAAATAAATAAAAAAGTTCAAATTACTAAATTTTAAAATTGTTCATATATGTTATTTTTGCCAATCATTAAGTAGGGGTATAAAACATTTATTTTTCTACCATTAAAAGTTATTATAAGAATTCATGTCTCTTTTAAAATTAAGAGGCTTTAATTTTTACTCCCTAATACTAGTATAGGACTCCGATTTGATTTCTGAAAACATACTGAGACTGAAAAGCCCGTTTTATCAGGGTTTTATCTGAAATCTTGTTCAGAAATCAGATATGAGTCCTATATGCAAAAAGCTATTTTTGTTAAAATTATCTTGAAATAAATTGACAAGCATTATAGTATACCCATCAATTATGGAGTTGGCAATTGCGATAAAAATGTTCACTATTATTGTAATAATTACTGTTAACAAATCAAAGTAGAAATTATGAATAGTCAACTAGAACAGTTTGCAAGTGATAATTCTTCTGGCATTTGTCCCGAAGCGCTGGAATATATGATTAGGGCAAATCAAGGTAGTGTTCCAGCTTATGGAAATGATGAATGGACTCAAAAAGCATCAGATTATTTTCGGGAACTCTTTGAAATTGATTGTGAGGTATTTTTTACATTTAACGGCACAGCCGCAAATTCTTTATCTTTAGCTGCTCTTTGTCAGTCATATCACAGCGTCATTTGTCATGAAACATCTCACATTGAAACAGATGAATGTGGCGCACCTGAATTTGCATCTAATGGTTCTAAACTGCTACTTGCTCAAGGTAAAAATGGCAAGTTAACATCAGAGGCTATAGAGGCAATTGTCACCAAGCGCACTGATATTCATTATCCCAAACCTAAAGTTATTAGCATTACACAATCAACTGAATTAGGAACTTTGTATTCTCTTGAAGAACTTTTAAGTATTAAAGAAGTTGCAAAAAAGCATAACTTAAAGATTCACATGGATGGCGCTCGTTTTGCAAATGCAGTTGCCGCGATGAATCAAAGCCCTGCTGAAATTACTTGGAAAACTGGAGTCGATGTATTGTGTTTTTGTGGTACAAAGAATGGCATGGCATTAGGTGAAGCTATTCTTTTCTTCAACAAAGCATTAGCAGAGGATTTTGATTATCGATGCAAGCAAGCAGGCCAGCTAGCTTCAAAAATGCGGTTTATTTCGGCTCCCTGGTTGGGTTTATTGGAAACTGGTGCTTGGCTAAAAAATGCCAGTCATGCTAATCAATGTGCTGAATACTTAGAAAATCAACTATTAAATATAGAAGGCGTTAACTTGATGTTTCCTAGAGAAGCCAACGCCGTGTTTGTGAAATTACCTGAAGAAGTCATTCACAGCTTAAAAGCCAAGAACTGGCAGTTTTATACATTTATTGGCGTGGGGGGAGTGCGTTTTATGTGTTCTTGGAACACTACTCAATCAAGAATTGATGAATTGATTGGTGATATTAGAAAAGTTCTACCTTATTAGACATAATATTCATAGGAAAAGTTATCGCTTATCGGAATAATTTAAATGTTCCTATATCAGAAATTTTGTTGAAAAATATACATCTTATATAAGATATACGCTATTAAAACATCTATTCAAACATCAACTCTAACAATAGGATGTTATAGTAAGCACTGTTAATAAAATTTATGTTTAGCAGGGGTAGGCCTGAACGCGAGTGCGTCTCGAAGAGAAGCCTAAAGTGCAAAAGCAAACCCTCTGCCCTCTGCCTCCTGCCTTCTTCACATATCCCTTTGAGTTTGGGAAACTAAAGCAAAGGATAAATGCTGATTTTTTCATTAGTTTTTGACGCTGATTGTAATCAAGAGTAGTTTAAATACATTGTCTCTGCTATTTTTGTACCTACTGATCAGACATTTATTGAACTTCAAGCAAGCACAATAGATGTACAGTTTAAGGACATTGCAAAGCTCAATAAAACCTCAATTTTGAAACTGTAATGTATATAAATAATAAATTTTCTAGTTATCCTTCATTTCTTCAAGGGCTGCGAGTACTCCTTGTCGATAATGATGTCAATTTCTGCAATTCTTTAACAGCGATGTTGCAATCTTATGGTGTGAAGGTGCAAGCGACATTTTTAATCCAGCAAGCTCTGGAAATATTTGTTCAATGGCAACCTGATGTCCTTTTGAATGGTATTTCCTCATCAAAGGAGGATGGTTATACTTTGATTCACCAAGTAAGAACACTTGCGGGAGAGCGAGGCAAAGCAGTGCCAGCGATCGCTCTGACAAACACTGTAACAGAAGATATGTATCAACACGCTCTTTTAGCTGGGTTTAGTCTATGCTTTGCTAAACCCGTAGTTGTTGATGATTTTGTTGCTGTACTTGGCATTTTAGCAATTGCTAATAATCCTCATACTCATGATAACTATAGGAATCCGCTTTGATTTCTGAAATTATTTGCGTAGGTAGGAAATAGGAAATAGGCAATAGGCAATAGGCAATAGGAAACAAGCCTCTTCAATTTGTACTGATTTTTTTTCAAGAATCAAATAGGAGTCCTATAGTAGTCTAACTATTTAGAAATAATGACATGGGTCATTTATTTCTGGAGATAATTATTTTAAAATACTACTAATGAACTTGATAAACGATAGGATTAATCTCTACGAATTATCAAATGTATATTTTAACTCAATTAGTTTTGCTTTTGAGTAGCGGAATTATTGGTATTGTATTTATTCTAGCTGCTTATTTATTGGCAATGACTTGGATTTAGAAAACTTAAGTTGTTTATTTAAGTTGTACTTAAACTATTATTAAATACAAGGCAAGTAAGTAGACTGACCTAAAATATAAACCTAAATCTGCTAAACCATTGCAGTGTTAAACTTCATCTTATGACATCCGATCAACCCTTTGAGCAACCTGTATCTGAATCTACCGCTAATGAAATGTTCGACGTAGAGCAACAAGACAATACAGCTGCTTTATTTCCCATCGTTGGCATTGCCGCCTCTGCGGGTGGATTAGAGGCATTTACGCAGTTACTCAAACATTTGCTTACCGATACAGGGATGGCATTTGTACTGATTCAACACTTAGATCCTAACCACAAGAGTCTGTTGAGCGAGATTCTCGGAAGAACAACTTCAATGCCCGTCAATGAAGTGCGAGACGGCGTGACTGTGGAACCTAACCAGGTTTACATTATTCCGCCTAACACTAAGATGATGTTGTCTGGTGGGGTGTTGCAACTGACGCCGCGAGAGAAAGTTCAGGGAAAATATATGCCTGGTGATGCGTTCTTTACATCATTGGCAGCAGATCGAGGACACAAAGCGATCGCAGTGGTTCTATCTGGAGCCGATGGAGACGGTTCACTGGGGCTGAAGGCAATCAAGGAAGCCGGAGGGGTAACTTTTGCTCAGTGTGAAGACACGGCAAAATTCGATAGTATGCCCAATACTGCTGTTGCCACCGGGAATGTCGATTTTGTGCTACCGCCGCAAAAAATTGCCGAGGAACTGGTAAACCTCAGTCGCAATCCTTTTATTTCTAGCCCTTTGCCAGTGATCGCAGTTGAGAAGTTGCCCAAACAGGGAAATGCCCTGGCGACTATATTTGTATTATTGCGATCGCAAACTGGCGTTGACTTCAGCCACTACAAGCCCAACACCCTCGATCGCCGAATCCAAAGGCGAATGCTGTTGTATAAATTAGAACGCTTGGAGGATTATGCCGAGTATTTGCAAGAGAATCCGAGTGAAGTCAAAGCGCTCTATGAAGAAATTCTGATCCATGTAACCCATTTTTTCCGCGATCCCGAAGCATTTGAACTGTTGAAAGAGCGAGTCTTTCCTACCATCATCCAATACAAATCAGCAGAGTTGCCGATTCGGATTTGGGTAGCTGGGTGTTCGACGGGTGAAGAAGTGTATTCCATCGCCATCTCCTTGCTGGAGTTTTTGTCAGATAAAGTAACCTCGCCGCCGATCCAAATTTTTGCCACAGACATTAGCGAGATAGCGATTGACAAAGCGAGAACGGGTATTTATGCAGAGAATCAAATGGTGCAAGTCTCACCAGAGAGCCGCCGCCGATTTTTTAATGCCATTGAGGGCGGTGGATATCAAATTAGCAAAGCTGTCCGCGAACTGTGTGTGTTTGCTAGGCAAGACTTGGGCAGCGATCCCCCTTTTTCTAACTTAGATTTAATTAGCTGCCGGAATGTACTGATTTACTTGGACGAAACGTTGCAAAAACGGATATTGCCCATCTTTCATTACAGTCTTAATCC
>JBGTMK010000907.1:0-2140 GCA_041743605.1 Nostoc sp. | reverse complement strand
GGGGATCAGTTAACCCAAGCTGTATTGATGTTAACCAAAGAATTTGGAGATAGAGCAGACGTGATGACCAGCGCTGCCATCTTGTCTAGTGAGCAGATGATTGAGCGGTTAATGTCTGCTAATCTCAACCCTTGGGTAAAGATTGCCTTTGGTCAGTTGTTCAGTTCCGCAGCTAGTGAAAAAACCGTTGCAGGCATTGTTGCTACCGCCAGTATTATGTTCACTCGCTTTATGGCGAAAAACACCTTGGGCTGTTTCATCGGTAAGACAACTTTACCTTTGGAAATTAAAGGTAAGCAGATGATTATCTTTGGGTTGGACAGAGAACGCCGGGATGCAGTAGGGCCTCTCATGACTAGCATTTTACACATGACCATCGCCCGAAATATTGCTTCTAAACGGAAAGATCCACTGATCGTTGCACTGGATGAATTACCGTCTATTTATCTGCCTGATTTATATAGATGGCTGAATGAATCTCGTTCTGAGGGCTTCTGCGGTCTTATCGGCTTCCAAAATATGGGGCAGCTTGAGAAGAACTACGGTAAGGATATTGCTAAAGCTATCCTTGGCGCTTGCAGCACTAAATTCATTTTTAATCCTGGTGAGAATGAGTCGGCGCAATTATTCTCCAGCTTCTTAGGTGATGAAGAGATTAAGTACAAGCAAAAAAGCCGTTCTACTGGGGGTAAAAATAATAGCACGAGCATCAGCGACCAAGAGAAAACTAGAAAGCTTTTTGAATCGGCTCAATTTCTGAAGTTAATTGCTGGTAAATGTGTTTTTATTAATCCGGCTTATGCCAATAAAAAGGAGGGGTCTGTTCCTTTACTCAAAACTATCAAAATTAATGAGCCGCTCAAAAATATTGATAAATACAATCAACTTAAATGGGCAAGAATTGTCAGTTTATTAGCTAGAAAGAGTACACAGAAATTTCCCTCGCAGCAAGATTTAGCTTTGCGAGTTAAGCAAGTTGATTCACGCTTTCCGCTTCCCGAAAACCCTCAAGCTATTTCTAATAATTCTGGACTAACATTCAAAGAAGTCGGCAGCATGATTAATCAAAACAAATCTGATAGTGGAATTTGATTGTTATGAAAATGACTATTGAAGAATTGAAAATTAATAATTTTGAACTAATTCAAACACTATCTCAAGAGAAAATTTTAGCAAATGGTAGTTTTATTGATATTAGTCTGCCTCCCCTTCAAATTATTCAGGAGTTTAAGACTTTATCTAAAACCAGACGAAAGCTGAGGAATTTGGGCATATATACTATCATCAACCTAAAAAACACTTACATCCAACTAAATCAAGAATCTTGTCTGAAAATTGTTAACCGATATATTCACGGTATCGGCTGGCATGATTTGCAGTATATCTGTTTTTTAGATATTCAAAAGGGCAATATTTATATTCATATTATTTTTAATCGCATTACACCCCAAGGTAAGCTCATGGATATCAAATGCTTAGGGGCTAACTGGCAACAATATGAGGTTCTGCGCCAATCTTGTTCTCTTATCATCGACAACCCTGTTCATAACAAATATTTGCAAAGGCGATTCTGCAACTGTTGCGGTTAGACAATAGTGTGGCTGATTAATTTATTTTAGTCCATCATTATTTTTTATAAATTCCACACTTTATAGCCTTTTGAGAGATTCAGTTTTATTTTTTCACTACGCCCACAAGAGCCACACCCAAATAAATATGTTTGATGAACGACATTTGCAACTCACTTCCGCTTACGCTAGAGCTAGTCAGCATTTTATTAGAGCTTTTATTTATCCTTTGGGAGAGTTTATTTATAAATCAATCGAATCAGCTATTGATTTAAAATGTCGAATTGAAATAGGAGAAGAAACTTATTTCCTTACTCCTGATGAGGATGGTGGTTGGAAATGGTCTAAAGGTAACTTTGAAGGTGTAACAGATGAGGAAATAGAACAAGTAGAAGAGATGATGGCATATTTATTGCCTAAACTTCTCCCCGGTAGTAATGATATAACACCGTCAAATTTTCCTCCTGTTCCTGATTTACCTCCAGTTTTACCCAACCCGAATTTTCCTAAAAACCTTCCTCCTTCGGGTACAGTCGTTGACTTTTTTAGTATACAAGTCGAAAGCAATAATA
>JBGTMK010000906.1:0-4144 GCA_041743605.1 Nostoc sp. | reverse complement strand
CCATGAAATTTTAAAAATGCTTCCCGAAATGCCTAAGCCTATTTTATTAACCCAGATTTTTGCCAAGCTTACTTCTTTAGGACGTATTCATCCCGTTTCTACAGGCATTGAACCCTCGTAAATTGGCTAAGGTATTGCTAGTAATAATTTGGTTTACCAGAGACGAACAAAAAACCTAATCAACTTTTCAAATCATTTTAGTCGCATCATTGTCAGGGAGCAGCTATGAGTGCAGTATTTGACTTTTTAGTTAACACAGCAGGCGGTTTGTTGATGAACCTGGGTGTTTCCGGGATGGTAGGACAATTATTGGGAGTGGGGGCAACCCTTGCCTTGCATCCTCTGTTGCTACTAACCGGGATAGTTGTAGGTGGTGCAGGAATTGCGATCGCGCGAGAGTTAAACAAACGCCCTCAATTGCAGTTGGTTGTTGATAATACATGAGGGGTAAATTATGTTTACTCCTACACCTGTGCGAAATAAACAGCCAAGTCGCAGAAAGAAAAAGGTAAATGTTACCCTGTGGACAGTTTGTTCAACTGTTAGTGCGCTGTCTGTTATCGGGGCGGTTGCATTGATGGTTGGATGGAAGCAACAGGTTCCAGGTAATCAAATATCGGAGGTACAGCAGGTAAAAGCGCAAGTTTCCCAAATTCGGGAAGTGTACTTAGAAAAGCTTTCTCGTACTGACTACAATATAGACCATCTTTCCAGTTACTCCTCAGTAGAGGGTGCGCCTACTCTTACGGGCTGGCGACAGTTGGCGGCAGCATTGTGGGGACAGCAATTGCGAGGTGAAATATCCAGAATGCAGGCTAATGATAAATCTGGGTTTTACCGCCTTCACTATATGTCGGCACTGGAGATAGTTAAGTTCAACTCGTTGGATATTTTACTAGAAGCGGCTTCTGGAAATAATACTTTTTACTGGGGGTACCGCAAAACCGATGGTACGAAAGTTGAGGAGAAGATACCAACTGGGGCGGCGGCTGTTTTGATTTTGGGTAAATTAGAGGCGATTGATTACGCTCAAAATTTGGAATCTCAACCATCGGTTGATCTGAATCAAATGCTAATTCAGATTAAGAATGCTCAAGAACCATATTCTCTTGCACAGGCACAGCTGTTACGAGCGCGGGGGTATTTAGACCCAGTAGAGCAGATGGCACAGGTGGCAGACATCCGCGAGAGAATACACCAACGGGAGGAGCAAAGGCGGATGTATATCCAACAAATGAAGAAGCAATTACCTCAGCCAGTTCCTAATAAACAGCCTGTTAATAAATCGAGGGGATGATGTCATGTATGTCAAGTTTGCTGCTGCGATAATTTGCATAGCTTTGTGTTCGCTCAACGTTGTAGCGGCAGTCAAACGTACCCCTATTCGTACTACCCTTGAAGGTTCAACTCGCACGACAGTTGAGATGATGCCATCTCCCAATTCAGGAGTGCATTGGATGAGTGCAGTTATATTTCTGGCTGGATTTGCTTGTTTTTTGGGCTGGGGAATTTCTGACTATAACAATGCAGTTGAAGAAACAGATGAACTGTCTGATAACTTGGCTAATCCCGGCAATCGACAACTTCATGTTGGTGTTTCTGATACTGATATTCAGCCTTCTTTAATGCCCCCGGTATCACCTTCTTCTGGGATGAGATTAAATAGCGAATTCTCTGCCAAGAATGTAGTCCAATTTTCTCCTCGTTCTAGTGTTTCTGGGTTAGGGCGAGTACATAGTAGCCAATTTGTTGAAGATGGAGTGCAAAACCAATCTGGAATGTTATCTCCAGAAGAGTTTTACACCCAACTTCAGGATGAAGATTTCTGGGAAGATACTAACTCCCAGGTAAATGATAAACCTGCCAGCTAGTTACTTAATTTGAGGTCATATTATGAGCAGAAATCAGCGCCGCAACTTTGATGTTGATTATTCTGAAGGTGGAGCAATTGTGCCTGCAAACCGCTTGCAAAACATGTTGCAGCAGGTACAGCAACAAGGAGGAATAGTAAATCAGCAACCTAACGTTTCTCCCATGACTACTTATGAGACTCAGCCAGTAGAAGTTAGGTATATCAATGCACCTACTTCCTATAAGCCGAGGGTTCCTCAGATAGAGATTCCCTACATCGAGACTTGGAAAGCACATCGGTTGCATCCGCAAAACCCCTGGAGATTTGGCTGGTATCCAGTATATTTTTTATCAGATGTAATTAAATCTCCTGTGGGTGTAGCTGCTGTGGGAGTGTGGTTGTTAATAATGCTGTTGAATTTTGTCCTTAATGGCAGTTACACCGGGCCGGGGTATGCATCTGGGAAGAAGATTGAAGTTGTACCCAAGGAAGTTCCCTCTTTTGCCCTGCCTGTGGTTAAGCAATTGGAATAATGTGGGTAAAGGCAATTTTTTGGTTCGTACTGCTGGTATGGATTGCAGATATTTTACAACCGGGATATTTGCAGTTTTATAACTGGCGTAATGCTGTGGCATTGGTACAAAAGCTTCAGTTTTCATCATCGACTGTTGTCCCAACTGCTGCACCTGGCGTGAATATATCTTCTACTCCTGTTCCTAAACGCTATTCTCCTCAAGGAAGGGAACGTGCAACATCTGGGGATGGGCTAAATTCTCCTGATTGCCGTGTAGCTAGGAATGATTTTGAGGAAGTATTGAGTACTGTAAAGATTGGTTGTTGGCAGGTTGCTCCTGCTAATGCGAAAAGGCGTTGAGGCAATGCGAATAATCTTTGAAACTAACGGTGACAAAGAGGTTAGGAATTCAACTGTAACTAGTTTGGATGAGACAGTCGATACTAGTTCGAGCGGACATTGGAGATATGCGATCGCAACCTCAGTTGTAATTGCAGCTATGGTCATTCCCCAGGTTTCTGGATGGATTGAATCTCAACTGTTAGTTAAATCTCTCCAAGGTCTAATACTACCAAAAACTATTCGTAGTAATCAGGTTTTAAATAATCGTCGAATTGCCTTTCCTACTGCGGCTGGTACTCCAGTTACCTCAGAGTTTGGTTGGCGGACACACCCAATTACAGGCGATCGCAAGTTTCACGCGGGGATTGATTTTGGTGCAGCCAAGGGTACGCCAATTTATGCGATTGATGCTGGTCGAGTGGTTTTTGCAGGCGACAAGGGTGGTTATGGCAAAGCAGTTATTATTCAGCATCAGGGAAGTTTATCTACTCTGTACGGTCATGCTAGTCAGCTGTATGCACAGCAGGGACAACAAGTTGTGCGTGGGCAGATGATTGCAGCAGTAGGTAGTACGGGCTTTTCAACGGGGCCGCATTTGCATTTTGAAGTTCACGTTAATGGTGTAACACAGAACCCCCGTCCTTATTTACACGAATATTTAGCAAACCGTTGAACGTTATTTAGCTATTGGCAAGAGAAATGCAAATTGTACCGATTTTTATATCAGGTGTAGTTGGTGCAGCCTGCTCTGTTGCATTTTCTTACGGAGTAGCTTCACTGCCATGTGGATTGGTATCAAAGGGTGCGGATAGTGTTTGCCAAGTGCGTAGTTTCGGTAAGGCAGTTGATAGTTGGAAATTTGGGTTTATTGTTGGTGGTTTAGTAGGATTGATTTTCAGTCCTCGTCATCAATTTATATCCTGTTTTAAACCAATTCATTTGTCAACTGCTTCTTTAATTACTTTGGGTATTTATTTTTCAATTTATCAAGGTACTGGTGTTTCTTCAGCATCATTAAATACTTTAAGAGGAAGAGTTAGTACAAGTTCTTACTCACCACATCCTGATTCACCACGGTTGAGTGCTTTTTTAGCGACAATTCGTTGGGCAGAAACAGGAACTAGTGAGACAGAAAGTTATCGCAAGTTAGTATTTAACGGAACTTTTAATAATTTTTCTACACACCCGTTAAAGAAACAGTGCGCTCCTATTAATGGCAAAAATGTTTGTTCAACTGCGGCTGGTGCTTATCAAATGTTAGATAAAAGTTGGTATGATCTTCAGCCAAAGTTAAACTTAAAGTAAGGATTCAGGTGGCAGAGTATTGACAAAGGGAACACTTGAGGGGGAATATCACAAATATGAACCAAAACCTGCCTCAAGATTTAGATCGAGAAAGCTTGAACCAGTTGTCGAAGGAAGAACTGGTAGAGATA
>JBGTMK010000905.1:0-3891 GCA_041743605.1 Nostoc sp. | reverse complement strand
ATGCCAGTGCAAAATTAGTCAGCCCCTCGGCATAATTAGGATTAATGTCTAGAGCTTTTTTGTATTCAGCAATGGCTTCTTCCCAGCGACTTTGGCTTGCATAAACCATACCGATCGCATTGTGAGCTAGAGCGTATTTTGGCTGGAGGCGAATGGCTTCTTGATAGGCGCTAATTGCTTCTTCTGGCTTCTTTTGGCGAAAAAGCACATTTCCTAGTTGAAAGTGTCCAAAGGTATCTTTTGGGAATTGTTTAATTAATTTGCGTAAATTTTCCTCCGCACCTGTCAAGTCTCCCTGATTCAACAAAGCATTGGCTTGTTGCAGGAGTTGCGATCGCTCTGATGGCCCTGTATCGGAAAACTGTGCTAGTTTTTGTGGTTGTCTCTGTGCATCCTGTTCTGGTGTATGCAAAGAAACTTTGGCAGGAACCGCTAAAACTAATGGTGATAAACCAACTACAGTTATGATACTCAGCATCATGCCGCTAAAAGATCGAACAAATGCTGATTTGGGTTTGTGCTTCACCTTCATGGCCCTGAGTGCCTCAATAATGTTCTTATCTTTATGATAAATTGGCGTGTGTTAGCGCGTAATGCGTCACAAGACAGACCGGTAAGGGTCGCATAAAATGAGAGCCAGAGCGAATAGAATTCGCGGCTACACAGGCAAAGTCCGCCTCCGCGGACTAAGAAAAAATGGAGGGAAACCCACGGAGGTGGGTTTTGTTTGTGTAGACGCGGTTTCTAACCGCCCTTTTAACTCTTCATGCGCCTTCCCGTAATTTATCCAACACGCTTCTGTCTTCCAATGTCGAAGTATCTCCAGATACCTCTTGACCGGCAGCTAGATTCCGCAGCAAGCGCCGCATAATCTTACCTGATCGGGTTTTGGGCAAAGAGTCTGTAAAGCGGATTTCTCCCGGACGGGCGATCGCACCAATTTCTTTAACAACGTGCAGTTTGAGTTCTTTAATCAGTTCCTCACTTCCCTGATAAGTGCCTTCTAGAGTCACAAAAGCAACTACTTCTTCACCCTTAAGATCATCAGGTTTACCCACTACCGCCGCTTCTGCAACCGCTGGATGCGAAACTAACGCGGATTCTACTTCCATTGTACCGAGTCGATGTCCTGAGACATTCAGTACATCATCCACACGACCCATCACCCAGAAGTAGCCGTCTTCATCTTGTCTTGCGCCATCACCAGCAAAGTAAGTATATTTACCATCTTGGGGTGGAATGTGTTCCCAATAGGTGCGGCGGAAGCGTTCTGGATCGCCATATACTGTCCGCATCATTCCTGGCCAAGGATGGCGGACTGCTAGATAACCGCCTTCGTTATTGGGTACAGTGTTTCCTTCCAAATCCACCACATCTGCAATAATTCCGGGGAAGGGAAGAGTCGCGGAACCGGGTTTGGTGGGAATTGCCCCTGGTAATGGTGTAATCATGATACCGCCAGTTTCAGTTTGCCACCAAGTATCAACGATTGGACAGCGATCGCCACCAATTACTTTGTGATACCACATCCAAGCTTCTGGGTTAATTGGTTCACCGACGGTTCCCAACAAACGCAACGAAGAGAGGTTTCGCGCGTTGGGATGGTGTTCACCCATCTTAATAAATGCCCGAATTGCCGTAGGTGCGGTATAAAAAATATTAACGCCGTATTTTTCAATTACATCCCAGAAACAGCCAGGATTTGAAGCACGGGGCGCACCTTCATACATCACCGTGGTTGCACCGTTAGAAAGGGGGCCGTAGACAATGTAGCTGTGTCCCGTAATCCAACCTACATCGGCAGTACACCAATATACATCTGTGTCTTGCAGGTCGAATATCCACTTGGTGGTGATATGGGTATACAGATTATAACCAGCAGTTGTATGGACTACACCCTTCGGTTTGCCCGTGCTGCCGGAAGTGTAGAGAACAAACAGCATATCTTCGCTGTCCATTGGTTCGGCGGGACAATCTGCTGATACTCCTTTTTGCAAATCATGCCACCAATGATCACGTCCCCCCAACTGCATATAAGTTTCTTGTCCGGTGCGCTTAACAACGAGGACATTTTCTACACTGGGAACAGCACCATCAGCTAAGGCTTTATCCACCTGTTCTTTGAGAGGAACGATCGCATCTTTGCGCCAACCACCATCAGCCGTAATTACCAGTTTAGCTGTGGCATCGATTAAGCGATCGCGCAAAGCTTCGGCACTAAAACCACCAAATACCACACTATGAGGTGCGCCAATTCTCGCACAGGCTAACATTGCGATCGCAGCTTCGGGAATCATCGGCATATATATACCAACGCGATCGCCTTTTTGTACACCCAGTTGCTTCAATACATTGGCAAATTGGCAAACTTCTCGGTGCAGTTGGGCATAAGTAAGAGTACGCGAATCCCCTGGTTCTCCTTCCCAAATCAAGGCTGCTTTATTTTTGCGCCAAGTAGTGAGATGTCTGTCAAGGCAGTTGTAAGAAATATTAATTTTACCGCCAACAAACCACTTAGCAAAAGGTGGCTGCCAGTCTAATACTGTATCCCATTTCTGGAACCATTCTAATTCTGTTCCAGCCAAATCTGCCCAAAATTGCTGCGGATCAGCTTTAGCTTTCTCGTAGAGACGCTGATAGTCATCCAGGCTTTTGATATGGGCGTTTTGTGAGAATTTTGAGGCAGGATGAAAGAGGCGGTTCTCTTGTAGGATTGATTCTATAGTTGGTTGAGACATGATTACATTTACAAACGGTATTGTTACTGAAAACTATTTTTAGTTTAGTTGTGCTAGACGGTGTTTAGATTTTCGTTAAGCTAAGTAGAAATTGCCGAGTTATTTAGTTTACATTCATTTTCATCTACCGAAAGCAAGCGATTAAAAAAATTAAAGACGTTTTACAACCTATCTACTAGGAATGTTGCAATATTGTAAGTAGTCTTGACAAACGAAGGCTGAAATTATGACGCTTACCGTCGAAGCTAGCAGCTTATCTCTCAACGATGTTCATCGCTTTCTTAAACTAGAAAAGCTTTCAAATGCTTCATTTACAGACTTTTTAAGTCTAGAACCACTCTCTGAGTTTGAACAACAGGATTTATTACGAATCAGAAACGACTTTGATCGTTATTTAAGCGCAGGGAAAATTTCTGAAGGGTTGGTTAAATTTTTAACGATCGCACCATTAATGCGGTTAGCTGGATTTTACGATGTGCCGATTCGGTTGACAATGGAAGATAGCATTGCGATCGCAGTCGACGATGAAGACAGAAGAATTACTGGACGGATGGATATTTTAGCAATTAACAGTTCTCAAATTAATATTGCGCCGCTTTTTTGGGTTTTAGTAATTGAAACTAAAAATAGTGCAGTTGAAGTGAGTGAGGGTTTACCTCAATTACTCACTTATGCTTTTAAGAGTTTAGATCAACAAGCATCAGTTTGGGGTTTGGTAACTAACGGACTGCGTTATCAATTTGTTTATTTAAGACATCAACAGCAGCCAATTTATCAGTTAATGCCATTATTAAATCTGAATGAATCTCCCGGTGCGATTGAGTTATTAAAAGTTCTCAAAGCCATCTGCAAGTTACCGAATTTTCAGTAAAATGAACGTACAATTGCGGAGCGATCGCTAATGTCTGAACCTGCTACCCTAGAATTTATCTCTGATAATATTTCAGAAGATGAAGTTATTTTTCCTCCTGGCGATATACTGAGTGACGAACCACCCTTGGAAAGTGACCTACCAGGGTAAGCGCATCTCAAACCCTATTGACACGGTGGTTTTGGGGTTCAGCCAAAGCACAAATAAGTTCAAAATTACTACACTGAGCCAAGGGGTGGGATTGACATTTTCGTATTTATGTGATTAAAAACATAAAAAGCT
>JBGTMK010000904.1:0-4345 GCA_041743605.1 Nostoc sp. | reverse complement strand
TTACCTAACTTTTGGTCAATGCCAATATCAAAACTATCACCCTTTTCTGGTTTAAGTTCAGGATTACCAATATTAGTAGGATTATTGTTAAATAAATTAGCAATGGTTGGCGCTCGGAAATTTCTGATATAATTAGCTCTGAGTGTTGTGGAGTCAGAGATTGCTAATTTTGTACCTACAGATGGTGATGTAAATGAACCATTTACCAAGCTACTGAAATCTTGGCGTACTCCTAAATTGACACTCAATCTAGAAGTAAGATTATTTTCATATTTAGCGAAAATGGCTCCTTGACTAATACTGTCATCATAATTTTCTCTATTGACATTAGTTTCATAATTAAAGGTGGTATTACGCACATTTGCATTCCGGTAATCAAAGCCATAAACTAAAATCTGATTTTTGGTAAGATTCCAACTGTGTGTGGTTTGAATACCGTAAGAAACTTGGTTAGAATCAAACCGATTTTGAGATGAAAGTGCGCCACTACGGTTATCAAAACGAGTATTCAGAAAATCAGTATAAACTCTGGCTGTTAAAAGTGAATCATTACCATTCCCTAATTTGGAATTCCAGGTTAAATCAGTGAGAACTTGGTCTGTGTATTTGCGATTATTCTCGGTGAGAGAATTGAAAAAACCTTGCCCAAATTGGGGTTCAGGAATTGCTACCCCTCCTGGTACTCCCTGTTCTTTGCTTAAGTATAGGGTTGAGAGACTTAAGGTATTGCGTGTTCCTAAATCTGCCTCTAGTTTGACATTGAAGTTGTTAAATAGAGCATCATTATTTGTTCTAGTTCCTGTAAAATTGGCTTCAGGAATTGTAAAAGGATAATTATTTTCTGCTTGGGTACGGTTGTAACCTACAACCCAAGAAATTACACCTGCTTTCCCACTATTTTGAATACTTTGTTGGTTTAGTCCATAAGCACCAATGTTTACTTTAGCTTCTGTTGTAATTTTCTCTGTGGAACGACGAGTGACAATATTAATTACCCCTCCTATCGCATCAGAACCATAAAGAGTTGAACCTCCTCCTGGTAATACTTCAACTCTTTCAATATTATTGGTGGTAAATTCTGATAGGTCAAAACCACCGCCACCAAGATTATTAATTGGTCTACCATCAAGCAATATTAATACTTGACCGGTATTAGAACCGCGAATAAATTGACCACTTAAAGCATTAACTTCTGTGCCAACTGTACCATCACCCAAGATACCAGGAAGAAATCGCAGTGCTTCTTTGACAGTTCTTGCACCTTGTGCTTCCATTTCTTCACCTGTAATTACGTAAACTGGACGGGTAGAATCTTTCACTGTCCCTTCGCGGCGAAAGGGTGAAAATACAGGTTCATTCAATAGCTTGTCGATGACTGTTAATTCAATATCTGGTTCCGTTTCTGTTGTATTTTGAGATATTGGTTGTAAGTCTTTAGCTGAAGCTTCCTGTTGGGAAAATTCTGATATTTGTAGAATTTCTATGGCTTTGGTACTTTGATTTTCCCATAGTATCCCCTGGGTAAATATCAAGCTAGACACAACAATTTTAAGTCCCCATTTGGAAACAGAATTGCTAGACATTGGTAATTTAAACAACCTGTATAACTAAAACAAAAGCTGATTTTAATTCAGCAAAAGGAGGACAAGTATAGTAAAACTCGCCACCGTTTCTGCAAGGGTGGAGGAATGATGGCGACTTTAGAAGAAAGCCGTAGCGGTTTATGCGATAATAATAATCATTATCACATAATTTGCTAAATTATGAAATTTTTCCGGCAACAAGATAGTTGTGATGCTACCCACTGAGCAATTAACAACTATGTAAGTGTAATTTTGTCCACTTACTCAGTGGTGGAATACTTGCCAGAATACCCTTTTTTAGAGGTTCGGGGCGTTCTGACCAAGGCAATGAACCATCAGGGTTAGTGTAATATTGACTAGCACATTGCAAAACAGCAGATGCACTACTATCAACTGGTAAGTCACCGAAGAGATAGGTTGATTTATCTTCTGCAACAAAAGCAATGACACAAGAACGGCTACAAGCACTCATACATTCAACTCCCTGAATGAGGAATTTATTTCGCAATTCCCAATCTGGTGCAAGTTGTTGAAGCTGTTGTAGTAGTTGTTCACCTTTACTTTCGCCAACTCGTTTACCGTTTTGCCAAACGCTGGCGCAAGTCGTGCAAACAAACAAAGTATGTTGTTTATTGATCATTAATTTTGAAGTGTTTAGAAAAAGGACTGAATCGCAGATAAACCACGTCTATCTTCATCTTCTGTAATGAAAAGGATTTTCCCTCATCCCCTTCTCCCTAGGGAGAAGGGGAGATAGAATTTCAAAGTCCTTCTCCCATTGATGGGAGAGGGATTTAGGGTGAGGGCGAAAACTAGGGTTTCCAACTTAGATGAGGTTTACAACAACTATGTTGCAGTCGTGCAACTGCAACATAGTTGTAAATTTGGCAGAAATTATCTTACAAAAGCTTTTACGTTAGCGGAAAACTAGCGTAAATGAGATTACACCAGAGAACGATTGCAATTATTAATAAACTGCCTATAGTAATTTGCCAAGCTAGTTTTGAGGGTTTGCAGGAATCACTTTAGTGCTTAGAAAATTAAGGAATAAAGTGCTTGATAGGAACTTGCTTACCCATCAATTTAAACTTGACAGACTAATAGTTTCATAGCCTTGAATAGTGAGTGGCGCATCTCTGGGACTATCAAAACGTGAAACTTATGTATCGTTGAAATATTTATGGGAATATTCACCTGTACCTCGCAGATGGATGTAAGTTTGTCTGTTACTTTCGGCGGGCATTCTGACTTTGAGACATAAGCCTCATCACAGCTGCGGGACAGCGCCGGATTTACACCGTACTTTCCCCCTTACGTCTGATGGCTGACACCCACCAGAACCGAGTTGATATTGCGATGATAATACCATGATTATGAATTTTAAAATACTGAAACTTGCTAGTTATAATGGCTACCATTTGTGAGAAGCGATCCTGAGTTGGTCGTAGCGATGTCTACGACAGTCTACGGTTAAGCTAAGGGACTTCCAATTAAAAAATATTCCATCACTTTGAAGGCGGGGAGCAGGGGTACCGAAGGTGGGTTTGAAGGAATGGAGTTGGATAATTTATTGAAACAGAATAAAGGCGTCAGTCGCCAGAATACAGGAAAGGTATTCTGCGCGACTAGTGGATAGCGCAGCGTAAAGCCTTCTCTTCTCTTTCAGAGATGCTAAGTAGATAAACAAAATTAATTACACAATGTCATTGCGAATGCAGCGTTCGCGGTAGCGTCTCCAAGAGTTGCGAAATGAAGCAATCGCAAAGGCTGGGATTGCTTCTCTACGAGACGCTCCGCGAACGCTTCGCTCGCAATGACTGTAATTTATTTTGCGTGGTTAGTTAACGCGTAGCTTGCTACGAAGTGGTACGAGAGGCAACACGGCATGGCTTGTCTTCGACACGCTGTTCGCGTTCGTAGAGAGCGTCTTGATTCTGACCGGAGTTAATGGAAATGTCTCCGGCTCCGTTCCTGAATTCAGCTATTCTGAATTCTTCTTCAATTTTTGGACTTCCCTAACTAGCCTCACTAGCTGACATGGATTGCGATCGCTAAAGTCTTAGTTTTCGCCAGCTATAGGTAGACGGATAGTGAATGTACTACCCTGCCCTGGTTCAGATATGACATCGATTGTGCCTTGATGTGCTTCGATAATGTAGCGAGAGAGATATAGTCCCAAACCACTACCAGAACGTTGGTGTTTCCCTTGACGAAATCGCTCGAATAATCTTTCTTGGTCTGGTTTAGAAATTCCTGGCCCCGTATCTTGGATATCAATAGTCACATCTGCCGGAGTGAGGTAGCAGTGAATCTCTACAGAGCCTTTGTCTGTAAATTTGATAGCATTGCCGATGATATTTGTCAATACTCGTCGCAGTTCTACGCGATCGCCCATGATGGTGCTTGCGGTTTCACCTCTATTAACGTTTACAGTTAATCCTTTTTCTTCTGCTAAAGGAGTTAATTCTTGGGAAACTTCACTAACTAATTCTTGAATATTGCAAGGAGAAATTTTTAAAGTTTTACAACCCGCTTCATGACGATAAACTTCTAGCAACGTATTTACCATTTCCAGCAGGTCTTGATTACTGCCAATCATGGTATCAATTATTTCTTGCAATTGTGGCGAAACTTCGCAAAACCTACCTTCCAGCAATAATTTTAAGACGCGGTTGGAGGCTACCAGTGGTATGCGTAAATCGTGAGTAAAACGAGAGACAAAATCTGCCCGCAGGTTAGCCATCTGATCTCGTTCGTCAATA
>JBGTMK010000903.1:0-5544 GCA_041743605.1 Nostoc sp. | reverse complement strand
AGCTTTTTCAAAGTCACTTTTAGCCGAACCAATATCAAATTCATTATTGACTTTGGCAATCATCGCTAGTGCTTCATTCACCTCTGACATATCTTTCATATTTTGCATATCAGCTTTGTAGGTTTCTAGCTTCATGCGCTCCCGGTTCAGCTTGTCTTTGGAAGCATTCACAGATGTTTCAGCCTGTTTGACCATTTCTTCCAGCTTGGGCAAAATTTGCTCTGTCTGAATTGCCTTAGCCATTGCCATCCGCGCTGCTTCTGGATTACCACCACGCTGGGCAATATTTGCTTGCTGTTCTAAAGTCCGTAATTCTTTAACTTTTGACTCGTATTTATTTTTAGCTGTTTTATAAGAACCTTCTTGCATGGCAACAGCTTGAGCCAGCTTTTGCACCGATTCCTGCATTGATTGCAGTGATTCTTCAGCTACCGCTACAGCCACCTTACCGCCAGATTCCACCGGCATTCCCCATAGCCAATTCCAAGTACCAACTATGGTTCGTCCTGCTTTTTCACCCATTAACCAGTACATAGCTTTTTTCATTTATCACACCTAATCTTACGAAGAGTAGTTTTAATCAGGGTAAGCGCACTTTGTCAATAACAAAATTTCAATCTCAATAAAGCCCAAAATAATCGCATTAATGCCTAATTATTGGGAATATTTTCAGCGTTGGCGTAGCCCGCACTTTGGCTGCGCTCATTGACCACCACAGGCATCGCTTTGACCCCTAGAAAATAATCAAGCAAAAAATCTGATTCTTTTGTTAATACATTAATTAAGGTTTTTGTCAAGAGCAATTCAGATGCGCTTACCCTGGTTTTATGCTTGCGACTCTTATTAAACTCACATCCAATATTTTTAGTTTTATGAAATGAGTGAGTACAAATGGCACGAAAATAAATGTAAATCCTTGAGATAAAAGCGTTTTGGGCTTTAGTTTAACTCCGTGCCATGGGATGATGAATTTTATCTAGCAAGAGTAATAAAAACTTGTTGATATTTATAACATCCACACGTAATAAGTGAATTAAAAATCAGGTAAACTCAAGCAGCAAAAGCTTTGTTGTCTTTCGGTAAATAATTAACAGGCACGAAAAACCGTTGTGGATGAACAACTTAAAAAACTGATTGATGAGGTGTGTTGCTACCCAGACCCCAGTCTAGAAAGGCAGAAAGCATTAAATAGACTACTTATGGTCGTTCAACAACTCCCTGGTATTTATAAGTCTGGACACCAAGACTATTTAGAAGCCTTAAATCAAACTTGGGAATGGGTGAGCCGAAAGATTTGCGAGTTTGAAGCGCGTTCGCCTTCTTTCCAACAAAGCCTAGTAATCTGGATTAATGGCTATCTCAAGTGGCGCATTAAAGATTTATACAGACCAGATAGTAATTATACCATCAGTTTAGATAGACTTACCCGTAACGATGAGGGTGACGAAACAACCCTGCTCAATATTTTGCCAGACCGTCAGTCACAAACTATTTCTTTAGATTTGCTGGATATCAAAATTGCCCAAATCCAAGAATTTGAGCGCCAATCCCTTGGTAAACGCATCTGGCAATATATTGAGCAAGACGAAGAGGGTAAATTAACAGCTAGTCATCCCCGCAAAAATCCAGAATGTCATTGTCACTTATTGGCAATGCGCTTACTTCTGGAACAACCACCTCATAAAATCGCTGATATTGCCAGAGAGTTAAATATAAGCAATCAAACTCTTTACTCCCACTGGAAGAAAAATTGCCTTCCCCTGTTAAAAGAAATTGGTATGAATTTCGGATCTGACTAATGACTAACACACAACCACATACTCTAAGCGTCCCTCTCCCCCAAAATGCCCACCGTTGGGCTGAAGAATTTGCTGCCCAGCAAGATAACCCCCAAAAGGGAAAACAAGTTTATCTGAATACTCTGGCTGTTTATGCCGTTCACAGCTACCTCAAATGGCTGAACATTGAGACAGCCCTAAATCAAGGCGACAGTTGGCATCGTGCTTTAAGGGCAATTTTTGATGTTGCTGATTTAGTCTTGCCGGGTGTCGGTAAGCTTGAATGTCGTCCAGTATTACCGGGTGAGGCTGCTATAGTCTTGCCTTTAACTATGACAAGAGAGCGCATTGGTTATGTAGGAGTTCAGTTTAGTCAGCAATTAGATTATGTAGAATTACTAGGATTTCTTCCAGCAAGGGGGATGGCTGAATCACCAGCAATACTGCAAATAGCACAACTGCAATCCTTTGATCCTCTTTTCGAGATTATACATAGACGAACGCTATTAATAAATCTGCGTCAATGGGTTACAGGAATTTTTGAGACAGATTGGCAAGCACCAGAGTTAGTGTTTGCTAACAATTTGAGAAGCAGTAGCACAATGACTCGTCCCTCAACTAACTCCATCAGCCGGGCGAAGGTGATTGACTTGGAAAGCCAAGTACTGTTGTTATTGCAGTTAACTCCTACAGATAGCGAAGTTTTTGATATTCGTCTGCGGATTTATCCTGGTGATGATTCTATTCATCTACCACCGGGTTTACAAATGATCGTCCTTGATGAATTGGGAAACACCGTCATGGAAGTGCAAGCAAGAAGTGCAGATGACTGGATGCAACTAGAGTTTAGCTGCCAGCACGAGGAAAGATTCAGTGTCAATATAGTGTTAGGGGAAACAAGTCTGATTGAAGAGTTTGTTGTTTAAGACAAACAGAAGGAGACAGCAATGGTGATCGTCAAATTGAAACTCAGACATAACTCACAAAATGGATTTCTGGTAATTCTAACAGCAAAGAACTTGGATGAAGAAACGGAAGGATTTTTGCCTCCATTACCACCAGATTTAGAATCATCCTTCAATCAATGGCAGTCAGCCTATCGTCAAATCGAGGCTGTGCGTTCTTGCGTTTCTCCTGCACCAGGGTTACGCCTTACACCTAAAAGTGCAACGAATCACTCTCACGTAGAACACACGGCAGCAGTCAAGGATTATCTGAATCAATGGCTCAACTCTGGAGATAGCAGGTGGCAACCAATCCGGGATAGATTAATTGCGATCGCTCAACAATTAAATCAGTCAAATGATGAGATTCGTGTGATCATTGATGCCAAAGATATCGATTTACGCCGCCTTCCTTGGCAAGCATGGAATTTATTAGAAGAACACTATCCCAATGCCGAAGTTGCCCTCAGTGCCCCCAAAAACTTTAATCTTAAGATAAATAAACTAGTTCCTCAAAGTGCAAGAGTCAGAATTTTAGTTGCTGTAGGCAGAAGTGACGGCATTAATACAAAAGATGACTTAAAAGTAATTCAAGATTTAGAGACAGATGGGGTAGAAGTACGCTGTTTAATTAAGCCTAGCCGCCGGGATTTGTGTGATGCTCTCTGGGATGAACAAGGATACCATATTTTCGTTTTTACGGGACATAGTGGAAGTCAAGAAGATGGGCAGATAGGTTGGATTGAACTTAACGACAAAGAGAGTTTGACTATTGAAGAATTTAAGGAAGCTTTAAAGCAAGCCATTGATAAAGGATTACAATTAGCAATTTTTAATTCTTGTGATGGTTTAGGATTAGCTAACCAACTTGCCCAAATACATTTACCTCAAGTTATTATCATGCGGGAACCTGTACCAGACCCCGTAGCTGTAGATTTTTTAAGGTATTTTTTCCAAGAATTTACCCATAATAATAAGTCACTATTTAGTTCTGTAAAAAAAGCCCGCAAACGCCTAGAACATTTTAAGTCTGATTATCCAGGTGCAATTTGGCTGCCAACAATTTGTATTGAAGCTAATGTAGAACCGTTGACTTGGCAAGGATTGCGCGATAATTCTCCGCCAAAGCCGACTTCAATCAAGCCAAAAGATTCAACTCATCAATCAAAGAAAAATATCAAGCTGTGGTTATTAATTGGTTTGCTTGGTGTGGTTATCTGTGGTGGTGTAACCTATTTTCTTGGGAAAAAAGTCAACTCCGATTTAGTTGAGAAAACAGTTAACTCCGATTTTAGTTCAGTAACTGCTCCCGAAGGAACATGGTTTTATGGTGGTAGCACATCTTGGGCAACAATTCGGAAATATATAGATCCTGAAATCAAAAAAGCACATCCACAGTTTGAATTACGCTATACAGATTCGATTAATGCTACACCAGGTTCCGGTACAGGAATTCGGATGTTGTTGGAAGGACAACTGACCTTTTCTCAATCTTCCCGCCCGATCGCAGATAGAGAGTATCAACAAGCTCAACAACGGGGATTTAACCTGAAACAAATTCCAGTGGTTTTAGAAGGATTAGCGATCGCTGTTCACCCCGATCTCCAAATTCCAGGGCTAACCTTGGGACAAATCAAAGATATTTATATTGGTAAAATAACTAACTGGAATCAGGTTGGCGGCCCTAACCTAAAAATTACTGCTTACTCCCGTCGCTTTGAAGACGGAGGCACTGTAGAGTTCTTTGCTAATAACGTTCTCAGTGGAGAGAAACTGGGAAGTAATGTAGTATACGTTTACAATACAACAGATGGACTGACAAAATTAATCAGCGATCGCGGTGGCATTTACTACGCTTCGGCTCCAGAAGTTGTCCCCCAATGTCAGATTAAGCCACTGCCAATCGCCAAACAAGGGAACAATTTTGTAGCGCCTTATACAGAATCTTTGATTAAAGCCGATCAATGTCCGAAACAACGAAACCAGCTAAACATCGATGCTTTTAAAACAGGTCAGTATCCAATTACACGCCAGATGTTTGTCGTAGTCAAGCAGAATAATAACAGTTTAGAACAACAAGTTGGTGAGGCATACGCCAAAATGCTACTAACAAGTCAAGGGCAAACACTGATAAATGAAGCTGGATTTGTGCGTATCCGTTGAACAAGAAGCAAGGGAGCAGGGGGGAGGGAAAGTAGTTTTGATTCAATACAGTTCAGAATGAGCAACAAAACCCTCATGTAGAGACGCGATTTATCGCGTCTTCAAAGACCAATTATCTACACCAATAACTTTTAACTGAACCGTATTGAGTTTTGATTCCAAAAATTGGATAATTTATTTTTTGGAATTCCCTAAAAAGAAAGTGACTCTGAAACTCAGAGCCACTCTTAAAACTGTATTCTGAAACTTTTTAACCTTTCACAATATCCTGATGTAGGTGTGTGAAAATTTACTTCTTAGCTTCAGCAATGGGAACCCATTCAGTATGGAAACTTCCGGGCTTATCAAGACGCAGGTAAGTATGCGCGCCGAAGTAGTCGCGTTGTGCTTGAGTTAGATTTTGAGGTAAGCGATCGCGGCGATAGCTGTCAAAATAATCTAAGGAGGCGCTAAATGCGGGTACTGGAATTCCAACTGTTGCAGCTGTCGCAATCACTTCCCGCCAAGCTGTCTGTCTGTCGAGAATTGTCTGCTTAAATTCGGGAGCTAACAGCAAGTTAGGCAAAGCTGGATTTTCGCTAAAAGCCTTCTTAATCTTATTCAAAAAGCGAGCGCGAATAATACAACCACCTTTCCAAATCCGCGCCATTTCGCCCAGA
>JBGTMK010000902.1:0-4560 GCA_041743605.1 Nostoc sp. | reverse complement strand
ACATTTCGCTGGTCATCCTTAAAGAATCTTCCTCGCATCCCTCGCACGGAAACCGCCGTCATGTTGACGACGATGTTTGTGACAATTCTCACCCGTAATTTTGCTCTCGGTGTGGTGACAGGCATCGTTATGAGTACGGTATTTTTCTCTAACAAGATTGCTCAGTTGGTATTTGTGGATAAATTACTGAGTAAAGATGGTTTACATCGCATCTATAAAGTAGCCGGACAAATTTTCTTTTTATCGAGAGATAAGTTCCTAGCGTCTTTTGATTTTACAGAACTGGTGGAGCGCGTCACCATTGATCTAACTCATGCTCACCTCTGGGATCAAGGGGCAGTGGAAGTACTCGATAAAGCAGTGCTGAAATTTCGCCGCAATGGAGCAGAAGTAGAACTAATCGGACTGAATGAAGCTAGTACTACCTTGCTAAATAAATTGGCAATTAATCAAAACTCTTAGCATTTTTACCTTTCAATCATTTTATTTTCAGGGTCTAAAACCACTATGAAAACTATTTTACTTTGTACCGATGGTTCATCTTTTGCAGAAAGTATTTATAAATATGGAGCTTGGTTTGCTATTCAATTAAATGCCAAAATAAATGTTTTATTTGTCACCGATATTCGCAGCCAACAGGTAGCTTCTACTGGCAACTTAAGCGGTAGCATTGGAATTGGCGCTTCCGAAAATTTGCTGAATGAATTAGTGAATTTAGAACATGAAAAAGCCAAGTTGAACAATCGACGGGCAAGATTGATTTTACAAAATGCCAGCGAAGCTCTGACATCTGAGGGCATAGAAGATTTTGAATTAACTAATAAAACAGGTTTCCTGGTGGATTGTTTTCATGAGTTTGAAGAAAATTCCGACTTAATTGTTTTAGGTAAACGGGGAGAAGGGGCAGAGTTTGCATCTGGACATTTAGGGGCAAATGTAGATCGGATTGTTCGTAGTAGTAGTAAGCCATGCTTAGTTACTCCCCTTGAATTTAAACCGATTGAGCGTATTTTAGTCGCTTATGACGGTAGTCTAAGTGGGCAAAAGATACTGCAATTTTTAGGAAATTATGCTTGCTTTCAAAATTTAGAGATCCATCTGCTGACGGTGGCTAAAAGTAACTCAGATCAAACGGCAGTAGCCAGACTGAATGAGGCGAAACAATGGTTGCAAAGAGCCAGATTTGAGCCAGTTTGTAGCCTCCTAGAAGGTGAACCCGAAAAAGCGATATCTCAATATGTGCAAGAAAATAACATGAATTTACTGATGATGGGGGCTTACGGACATAGCCGCATTCGCCATCTGGTGATTGGTAGCACCACAACTCAAATTCTTCAAAGCAGCAATATTCCCGTACTGGTATTTCGTTGATCGCAGATATTTTCTTGAGAATAGGATTCAGTAATTAAGCAAAAATGCAAAAATATTTATACATTTCAAACTGGAGCGGAGTTTCAAAATAAATATTGTTCAACTACTGAGTAGAGCTTTGCGTAAATTCATAGGGAATTGAGGGTTGAAATTTAAACGCATAGGCGCTTCTCAACGAGACGCTACGCGAACGCCTTCCCGCAGGGTAGGGGCGCAGAGGTACGCAGAGGATTCGCTACGAATTAATGAAATGTTGTACTTAGCTTGATTATGTTCAAATCTATCTAACTGAGGGTAATAATAAGGTGTCCATCAACCCAATCAACAAAATTCATTTTCGCAATTGGCGCGGCGATCTGTTTGGGGGCTTAACTGCTGCCGTTGTGGCTCTACCCTTAGCCCTAGCCTTTGGGGTTGCTTCCGGTGCTGGGGCGATCGCTGGACTTTATGGTGCGATCATTGTCGGCTTTTTTGCTGCCCTCTTTGGCGGAACACCAGCCCAAGTTTCTGGGCCTACGGGGCCAATGACTGTTGTCACTACTACCGTGATTGCTACCTTGGTGGCACGTCATCCCGATACGGGGTTAGCAATGGCATTTACCGTTGTCATGTTGGGTGGGCTACTGCAAATCCTATTTGGGGTAATGCGCCTGGGACAGTACATCACCCTCCTGCCCTACACCGTTATCTCTGGCTTCATGTCAGGAATTGGCGTAATTATCATTTTGCTCCAATTACCCCCCTTGTTGGGTTATGCCGGAGCGGGTGGCGTAGTAATAACCCTGCAAAAACTACCTGCCTACCTGAGTAATCCCAACTGGGTTGCTGTAGGGCTGGGATTAGTAACCTTGCTGATTGTCTTTGCCACTCCAACCAAGCTGAATCGGATTTTACCGTCCCCCCTATTGGCATTGGTGGCGGTAACAATTATCTCAGTGGTGGTATTCAAAGATGCAAATCTGGCTCGCATTGGTCAGATTCCCAGAGGATTACCCACCTTCCGAATGCCCACCTTTAGTATCCGCGAGTTAGCAGATATGCTCCGGTATGGTCTAATGTTAGGGGTGTTGGGGGCGATCGATTCTCTGCTAACCTCCTTAGTGGCTGATAGTATTTCCCGTACCCAGCATGATTCTGACAAAGAGTTGATTGGGCAGGGTATTGGCAATATGTTGGCGGGGCTATTTGGAGGATTACCTGGTGCTGGAGCTACCATGCGAACGGTCGTGAATGTCCAAGCCGGGGGAAAAACGCCCCTATCAGGAATGATTCATGCCCTGATACTGCTATTGGTCGTGTTTTGGGCAGGCCCATTAACGGCGCAGATTCCCAATGCAGTGTTGGCGGGATTATTGTTGAAGGTAGGCATTGATATTCTCGATTGGGGGTTTATCAAACGTGCGCCCCGTATTTCTTTAAAGGGTACGGGATTAATGTATCTGGTGTTGTTTTTAACTGTATTTGTGGATTTAATTACGGCGGTACTAGTAGGAGCGTTTATTGCCAATGTACTGACTATTAAACGCTTAACCGATCTCCAAAGTGATAATATCCAAGTCATTACTGACTCCACTGGGCATGACAATCTCACTCCCGTCGAGCAGGAAATCCTCACCCAAGCCGGAGGGGATATTTTGCTACTGAAATTGGGTGGGCCAATGAGCTTTGGTGCAGCCAAAAGTATCTCCCGCCGGATGTCGTTGGTGCAAGACTATCATGCACTAGTATTAGATTTGAGTGAAGTTCCCAGTATTGGGATCACAGCGGCGCTGGCGATTGAATCTATAGTCGAAGATGCGATCGCACATCATCGCCACGTCTGGATGGTCGTCAACCCTGGACAAGTGGAGCGGCGGATTACCCAGCTTGAATTGCAGCGATTCTGTCAGTCTCACCACACACAGAATCAGTCCTCTGTCACCTTGTCAGCCCAAATTAGTCAGGTAGAAAGCCGCTTACAGGCATTAAAATCGGCATCTGCCCTAGTTCAGTCAAGAAGTCTCGTTTGAAAAGTGCAGCAAGGTGAAATCGTTGCCCATCTGGGTGGTACTGATTCTTGTACTGACCAAAAGAATCGCACCTAGGCTCGCCCTTCTAGGGCGACTTTTGATCCTTAATATACTCCTTCAATACTTCAATAGGTGCGCTAGAGAACAAGCAAAGTAAGAAGGACTCTAAAGATGTTCGAGGTGGGCAATCCGCAATTTGTTCTGGAATAAAATGGGCTACACTCAAGCGAACAATAGACATCTCCGAAAATTAAATATGCATTACCTGAAACCCTTTGTAAGGACAATTCATGAATTGTCCCTACGCCTTTTCTGGAGATGTCTAATGGTATGTGGAGCGGCTGGGTTCCAGAACACGGTTATTTTGAAATTAATGTACCTAATGGCTACAACATCAAGCAATTGGAGCAATTTTGGCGTTCGGCTCCACGTAACTATCGCTACATCGTACTATCAACTGACGGCTCATTAGTATTTGATGCTAACTTTAATCACTAAGAGTCATGAGACTACTGACAGCTTACTCAATCGGCGGGATAGTGTAAGTTCGCACAGTCTATCCGTCTACATTTGGCTTTGAGAATGGATTACATGAGAAAATTGTCTTCAACTGTTCAGGAATAATACTTATTTTATGCTGATATATTTTAATATAATTTTTACATCTAATTTATAATTGCTGTCCCAAAAATAGTTAATCTTTATACTTTATCTCTCCACTATTGTTTAAAAAAATATCCTATCCAACTTCATAATTACTTGAATTAAATGTCATTACTTACCCCATTGTAGTAGCAGCTTACATGATTGATATTAGAGAAGTAGTTTAAAAGAGAGATTGCGTAATACATGAATAAAAAATGGGCTGCTAAACGACTTACAATCAACCTCACGTCAGGGGAGGCACAAAAACTTGAACAATATTGTTCAATTACAGGAAGACCAGCAACTGATGTAATTCGAGAGTTAATTCGCTCTCTTTCTCCTAAAGAGGAAAAAGCCTCTGAAATCTAATAAATCATACTGGACAAAAATAAACTGTGAATGAAATATAGTGCTTAACAGTTATCAGGTAACAGTAAATCCTCATAACTAAAGTTAGGGGATTTTATTAAGGACACGCTTTTATGCCGCTAACAGAGTGGAGACTTCCTCCGCTCTGACTTTTTTGCATTTCAGG
>JBGTMK010000901.1:0-3299 GCA_041743605.1 Nostoc sp. | reverse complement strand
TTTCGCCCTTCTCCCAAGGGGAGAAGGGCGAAAGCTAGGCTTATAGCATTTTATTATTTGGATCTCCGTCACCCTGAAAATTGATTCAGGACAAGTTCGGAATCAATCGGAGAAAAGTTTGAGTTTTTGGTACGCAAGTTTTACCCGTCCGTTTTTTGAAGAATTTTTTATAGAGGAATCAAACCACTCTCAAAAAATAAACTTAAAATGACTCTATAGTTTTATGGCGTGATAGCGCTTAAATAGCGGGC
Organism: Nostoc sp.; assembly: GCA_041743605.1. Lineage (GTDB taxonomy): Bacteria > Cyanobacteriota > Cyanobacteriia > Cyanobacteriales > Nostocaceae > Nostoc. The sequence continues at coordinate 3,048 of JBGTMK010000901.1, read as the reverse complement.
TATTCCGATAAGCTTGATTTGGTATGAAAGCAACAGAAGCAGGGAAGAATTTTGTACAAGTTTCTTAAAATAAGCACCTTTGCCCGTTTTCTTTAACCCAAACCTACACCTGTAATATTTCTGTAGTGAACTGTTAGGAGTATGCTCTTTATCCTGTTTTATTACTTGTTAACTATAAAGTCATTTTCAGTTTATTTTTTTCACCGATTTTTAGGTTTTTCAATATAGGTGTATTTTTAGGGGGAACCACAAAAAAAGATACCAGCCGTGTTCTTAATTGCTTGTTGTGTGCCGTGGATCTGGTGGATCTTACTTTCGTATCTTTATGAGCGGGTAAGTGCCTTACCACCCAAATCGGGAAAATTGACTTGCATGAAGTGTTCGCCCAAAAGCCAAGATATTTAACTCCAGAGAAAGAAGAGATAGAGGTAAGATGAATTGTGGCAAAAATCAAATTAGGAGTCTTGTATTTTTGCGAAATTAGAGAATATAGAATATAATCTACACTAAGCCTATAGAATTACTGTTTTTTAGATTCTCTGTTAACAGGAGAAATCACAATGACATTAGCCCAAAACATTAGTATCCAAAACAATAATAACGGAAATTATCATTCTTTGTAGAAAGGATTAAAAGCCTGAACATTTGTGTAAAAACGGCTGTGGTGGCTGGCATATTAATGTTCATACGACTGTTTTACGAATTATGCTGCTGAGTTTTGCTAGTCTGGAATTTTTATATATGAATGACTCTGGGCGGAAGTGAACTCAAGTTTTCTAGAAAAATACTGTTTTAAAACAAGAATGACTATATTAACAAGCTTACGGGCTGTATCCTACTTAGCTCCTAATTGGTTCGGATTATATCAGGCGATCACAGCTTATTTGGGTCGTGTTTTACAAGTAGAAATCCAACTACATCAAGGTGAATGCGATCCCCTCCAAGACCCTCTATTATTTCAAGACAAAATAGACCTAGCTTTTATTTGTGGATTACCACTAATTCGTTACAGTCAAGAAGTTATAGACCAATTGCAGACATTGGTTGCACCTGTGATGCAAGCATCCCGGTATGGCAACAGTCCTATTTACTATGCAGATGTAATTGTCAAGGCTGATAGTAATATCAAAAAGTTTGCCGATTTGTCAGGGAAAACATTTTGCTATAACGACCCTGGTTCTAACAGTGGTTATAATTTACTTCGTCACTGGTTAAGTCAAGAAAAATATCCGCAAAATTTCTTTGGAAAAACTATAGAATCAGGTTTTCATCAACGTTCAATTCGCTGGGTAGTTGAGGGGCTGGCGGATTGTGCAGCCATTGACAGTGTAGTGTTAGAACAAGAATTACGCGATATTCCAGAATTATCACAGCATTTGCGTGTGCTGGAAGTGATCGGCCCTTCTCCTATGCCACCATTGGTTGTAGCACAGCGTCTAAGTATCCCTTTAATTCAGCAAATGCTGATTAGCTTACTCCAACCAGATGCAGAGTTGCAAGGAGTTATGGAACAATTTGGTATTAGACGTTTTGCCGCAGTGAAGTTAGAAAATTATCGGGTACTCAACCAGATTTACTGCGAACGCTCTTTTGTCAGTTTGTCTAGTTAACCCTGTTTTGTCACTCTTGGGAAAGAATAATCGAAGCAAGGTTCTGAAACTTTTATTGATTCAAGCTTTGAGGGAAGAGAAGAAAAACAGCCTTGCTGAATTCAGCAAGGCCATAACTTTTATATCAGGCGGTAATGCCATAAACCCAACTCTGCTTTTGTGTCCACAACACAGCATCATGATAAATTTGCTCAAATAAAACTCGCTGTGCATGACTCCCTCCAATCTCATGCAAGCGTGGTAAAACCAATTTGAGTTCGGTAACAGCTGTGTTAAAGTCACCTTTGGCATGAGCTACCATACCTCTAGCTGCCGGAATTGCTACTTCCAACCAACTCCTTTGCAAGAAGGGATTGATACTCAAGGCATGATACTGCATACTCTGAAGCATCTGGTTTACCCAACCAGTATGTCCGGCTTTAGCAAGGGCATAGACATAATGCAAATCTTGGAATGCTAAAGCGTGTTCATCAATACGGCTGTAAAGATAAGGAATGATACTTTGCCAACGGTTTCCGACATTTACCCCACGTAATTCCAGGCGTAATAATAGTGAAATTGCCCCTACTTGGTCTTTGGGAGATTGTTTATTTGCACGTTCCCAAATTTGGGTATCGTATAGTGAAACAACTTTTTGGTAGTTTTCTTCCTCCAAATAATACAGTGCAATATGCCACCAGTTGTGGCTATAAAGCATAGAATTGCAATTTTCCCAAGTGTCTGCAAAACTCTCCATCCAAGCTATACCCTCATTGACTCTTCCTTGAGTTTCCATTACATGAGCTAAAGCATGGTGCGCCCAAGGATCATATCTATTTAAGGCGATCGCCTGACGTGCCATTTTTTCTGCTGCTTTAAGAAGGTGACATTGTTCTAAGCCAAAAGCTACCATGCCATATAAATAATCTTGTTGGGGATTGCTAGGTAAAACTTTCTGGGCTATTTTTAGTAATTTTTCTTTGTTGCCTGTATAAAAATAGTGATACTGTCCCTGTTGGACTGATATTAAATCACGGGGAAATTTGTTGGTAATCTCTTCATGAAAACCGATCGCTAAATCAATCTCTTGATTTGCCCAAGCTAAAATTGCCTGCACATATAATTTTTCTCTGTCAGTAATCTTGGCTAAATTCCGTTGTGCTACTTGCAAATATGGTTGCACTTGCTGCCAAGCTTTGCTGTTTTCTTGGGTAAGATAATAAGCCGCTGCATAAGCATGAGCTAAAGCACAAGTTGGATCAGCCTCAATTGCTTGGAAAATCGCTGTTTCTGCATCTTGAGCATAACAAAGCGCTTGATCAATGAAACGGTTAATAGCTGTGATCGCCTGGGCTGAATCTGTCGTCACTACCAGTCCTTCATCTTGAATGAATGTAGTCCCCTATCCCACATCAGCAACATACCATCACTAACACTTCGTAATAATTTTAAAGCTCCT
>JBGTMK010000900.1:0-5114 GCA_041743605.1 Nostoc sp. | reverse complement strand
CCGTCTTTTTCAATCTGCAACAGTGAGTATAAGTTCTCGTCCTCAGCTTTTACCAAAACAGTATCGGATGCAATTGGCGCGGCGATCGCTGCCTGATCCTCAGTTGGCATACCCGCACCACTTTCTAGCTTTGACGCACCACTTCCGCAGGACTCCCCGCAGCAGTTTTCCAAGTCAGGTAAGGGTTCCGCATCACCCGCACCAGTTGAGGTGGCATATTCTTCTTTTTCCATTGGGATAGGAAGCGATTGAATTTTCATTTCTGACTCTTCAATGTTATTTTCCTGAAAATCTGAAAAAGTGGTGCGGGTGGTGCGGAAGTCCTGATTTTGCGAGGTTTCTGGTGCGGCAAGTGGTGCGGAAGTGGTGCGGGTTTCCTCTAGAGTGGTGCGGGTAACTTCCAAAATGCCGATGCCTTTCAGTACTGGGATGTTTCTTTTAGCAATGTCACAGTACCTAGTTCCCTTGACAGCCTTGGGGAAAAGTTGAGCGATTCGAGCGATGACTTGGTTGATGCCCTTCACGTTTTTGTCACTGGGTCTAACCTGTTCGCTCCACGTTCTGCGGTTGTTATCGGAATCTATAGTTAATGTGCCAGTTTGAGTGTAGTAATGTTCCAGTCTTACCCATAGCTCTTTTGCAGTCATTTCCTTACCAGGGACATAGCCTATGTTCGCAGCTTCTATGAAGTCAAATAGGTGATTATTTTCTTTCTGAAGGTTGTAGAAAGCATCAGTTGTACATTCGTAATCAATGCCTTCTTCTATCAGGTCATTAAGCGCTTGTAGCATTTTATTTAGAAATGCTGGGGCTACTTTCGTTCTGATAAATTCCTTGTCGTAAGCAAAGCGGGGATCAGCTAGTAATTCATTTGGGTTGTTAGGATCTGGATTTTTTTCAAAGGTTTTCTTAAACTCTAAAACTGCAATCCGATCTTGAATTGCTTTCATTACTCCTTGTAATGGTGGCGTTTCATTCAAGTTGTAAATTCCTATGGCTTCAGGGGTAAACTCAATATGGTCTTTACCCTTCCGTTCACAATGCAACTTGTTCCCTGTTACAAACAACTTTAAACTTTGGATTTTATCAATCCTAGATGTTTGCGGATTCTCAGAAGCCCAATTCACTCGGCTGTGCATCAATGGAGCTAAGTTAAACTTCCTGCCTTCGTCGTACAATTGGAAGTCTGCTAAAGAGACAGAAGTTAGTCCATTTTCGCCATAAATGATTGATACGCACTCGCGCAAAGCATCTTTACCGTTGGAGCCTAGCCCGACTGCCAGAATTGCTTTTACCTCTCTTCCTCTGAGTTTCCTAACAGTTGCAAGGTCAATGGATGCTGCTAAATTCCTCAAAAGAATTTCTTGCTGGGGTCTATCCAAACATGAAAGTAATCGGTCGCAATCTGTAGTATCAGCGTTTGGATTGTACTCAATCAACGGTTCATAAATAAAGTAATCTTCGGGGGTATGAGGGTCTAGCCGTGGAATAACCTTATTACCTATCCAAACGGGTCTAACTATTCCATTAGTGCAGTTAATCCCTGGTGGATTGAGTAATTCTGCCTCAATTCCCGTCCTCATCTTTGCCCATTCCAAAACCTTCTTAACCGAACTGGGTGAAGCGTAAGGATAGGATTTTTTACCTTGCTCATTTTCAACTGCAAAAGAGTTACAAAAATTGGTGATTCGTCTACGCTCTGTGTCATCAGGAGAGTGTTTGTAGTGGTTGCCAGTATGCCAGTAAAGCCTATCCGCAGCACAAATCCAACTCTTATCGCCATAGAGAGTTTTGAAAGCAATTTGAATGAAGCTGACAACGGGATCAAGATCATTTAAAGGATCATCAAAATTTTGCAGCTTTGCCAGTTGCGATCGCTGCGTTACTGCTGCGTGGATCTCCTGTTCTAACCTGCGGATAAATTCTGGTACTTCCATCTGCCCCAAGATTTCTTTGATGTCACTTGATTTATATGGTAAATCGGGGCAGATGTCGTGAGGGTTAATTCCAATAAATGCAATTCCCACCTCGTCGGCACAGTCCTGGCAGGTCTGGAGTTTTTTCAACCCAGTGTCATCGGCATCGTGTAGAAAAACGATTAATCCTATGCCTGAATCCTTGGCACGTTGGTATTCTGGGGTGATAGTCTTTGTATCCCATCCACTGCCCTGAAACGTAATCCCAGCAAGACCATGCGACCGACCAACTTCTACGCATCCCTCGCCTTCATGCTGGAGTAGTGCCGAGGTTCTATTCATTGATTTAGCGGAGGCTAGAGCTTCATCAATGCGATATGCCCCCCAAGGTTGATCACCCTTCTTCATTTCTGGTGTGCCGTCGGGGAGTCTATGCCATTGCCGAAAACTCTTGTCATAACCTTTCTCTTTACTGGTGTCTGCCCATTCGTAACGGTCAATCCATTGGGTTGAGGAGTATTGATAGGTTGTTTCGGTTGCGTTTCCGGGGATGCCCTTTCGCTTACTCTTTAATTTTTGAGGTTGGGGAATATTGGTTGCTGGCTCGGTCAACATTACCAAACCTAATTCGCCATCTGGAATTGGGGTTGGGTTGGGCTTGACCGTCTTAACTCTGATTGGGTTTTTGTTTGGTGCTGCACTGAAATTAGTTTTTTGTCGCTGTGCCAGCACTTCATCCCAAGGTTTGATTGCCTCTCGGATGTCCTTGCACTCACAATTATTGAAGCATCTGTACTTCCCGGTTTCTGGGACGATAGATAAGTTGTGCCCCCCGCAAACGGGGCAGATGTACTTGCCTTTTTCTTTGGCTGGTTCTAGCTGGTCTTGAAAATTTCGGATGTCGAAGGAGGCGAACGCCTCTGGCATAGCGGAGCCGCCAACGGTTTCCTGTCCTGTTAAAAGAGCTACCATTGTGAAATCCTTGTGAGGTAAATTGTGTGGGCTTTACCTCCCCTGAAGATTTACCAAAGTTTTAATCAAATTTCTCTATAACCTGTTGTAGGAAGTTCTCGGAACTGCTAGCATTAGGTTATAAAGAAATTTGAATATTTTTCAAACGAAACAAAGGGGTGTCTTCTCTGACTGTTAAACAACTAGCTCTAACTAGTTGAGTCTTGGGGAGGCATTCTTTTCTTATGTATATTAAGTGACAACATACTTAGAAAAGATGGACTAAGGGTATAGCCTTATTACATACTAATTGATATTGCAGAAAAATAAATAATAAATATCTCAAATTTAAAAAATAAAATAATTTATTTTTTTCCATCAAGCCAAGGCATAGCAAACCTTGTACAGTACTTTAAATAATATTAAAAAGCAAAAAATATCTTACTAAAATTCATAGTTTTAGTAGTTATTTTAAAAATAATTCAGTTTATTTGGCAGGCATTTTGACGATTAAGACTGTATCAGTTTTACTAACTTAGTAGTACATAAATAATTTTCATAAATACTTATGTACTGGGTGAGGGTTAAGGGCGATCGCTACTCATCCTCTGGTACTTCCAAACCACGACTTAGCAAACCATCCTTAATTAAAAGTGTTGTCATCTGAGAAACTGTACGGCTTTCCTTTTTGGCTAATTCCGTTATGAGTTTGTAAATCCCCATAGGGGTAACAACGCTAAACTTTTTACCTTTATACATCAGATCAGATAGTAGCAGACAATATCATCAGTGTAACTAATACATTTTGGAAAATATATAATTTTTTCTTTCTGATAACATCTCTTACTAGCAGATAGTATCTGCTACAGTTAAGGCATGAGCGCAAAACGGACGATATAGCGCGTGAAATGCCACACCAAGGATAAATGGGTTGTAGGACAAAATAGCCGCTTAAAAATGACCGCAAACGCTTATCAATCAAAGGATTAACTCTAAAATCTGAACCATGAATTACGCATATATCCAGCCAACTTACGGCTTATCATATCCGCCAAGTAACGGGAAAGTTAATCCACAACACGGACAGATAAGACCGCGAGTAGTTTTCGACGGCGGCAACCGTTTTGTGAAATGGATTGACCCCAACAACGTTGTGCAATGTCTGCTTAGTGTTGTAAAAGAAGTCAGTGAATACCAGTGGAAGCGGCTCAAGGCTGATGACCAGTCAGTATTGATTGAAATTGACGGTAAACGCTTTGTAATTGGGCGATTAGCTCAAGAACTAGGTGGTGAGCCAACCTTCCAAACAGATAAATGCCAATTGGCATCCATCCTGGCACTAGCGGCAATCCAGCCCAATCCCGGACAAACATCTGTACACATTCAGCAGATGATTGTGGCACTGCCGAATACTCTCAATGATGATGATGTAGTCGCAGTGAAGAGAATTGCTAACCACCCATTGACCAAAGAATTTAAACGCAATGGCGAATACATCACCTATACCGTGGGTGAAGTTGTCCCAGTTGATGAAACCGAGCCAGCATTTCACTACGCCTTAAATCAAGGATTTTTCAGCTTCCCCGAAGCGAAGAACGCGATTTGGGATTTAGGGGGAGGCACGGCTATAGCCAGAATTTACACGCCCAACGGAACCATGATCCATGATGCGGAGGTGATTCTACCCGGAACCAAGGCACTCGCCCAGCAAGTAGCGGTAGAGATGAAAGAAGTTTATTCTCTCGATTACAGCCCCAGTTTACAGGGCATCATGGACGCGATCGCACGAGGTGATTGCCTCTACGGGACAGACAAGCTTGATTTCTCCTCCATCTTTGAAAAAGCCTGTGACCAGTGGGTAGAGTCAGCCCGGAGAGAAATTCGCTCGAAGTGGGCGCAACACCTACCAGAGTTGGGAGAAGTCTTGATTGTAGGCGGGAGTGCAGATATCGCCGCCCCTATCTGTGCAACTTCAGGAGATCGCTTCAAGATTGCCCCATCGCCGCAGTTATTCAACATCATTGCAATGGCTTATCAGGAGTAATGCCAATGACGCAAACAAGAATTGTTCTTAATCCCAAGTACAAGCCCAAAGCCGAAGAAATCTTAGAAGCGACTGGAATTGATAACCTCTCTCAACTGTTTACCCTGCTGCTAGTTAATTACGGTGATTGTCTAGTTAACTGCTTAAAGCACTCACACCAACTACCTATACAGTCACATCAATTAGCTCAAACGCCTACACAA
>JBGTMK010000899.1:0-7713 GCA_041743605.1 Nostoc sp. | reverse complement strand
CCGCGATCGCATTTTGCCCAAGAACAAGAAAAAAGAACTGGCTACCGCACCTACACTATGCTGGCTTTGCCACTCTTAAATGAACATGGGCAATTAGTTGCAGTAGTACAATTACTGAATAAATTAAAATCTGGTCATAATCATGATGCTCCACTTGCAGAGCGCATTGATACCAAAGGTTTTAGCTGTGCTGACGAACAATTATTTCAAGAATTTGCCCCTTCGATTCGCCTAATTTTAGAGTCCTCGCGCTCTTTTTATGTCGCCACTCAAAAACAAAGAGCAGTGGCGGCGCTAATGAAGGCGATTAAGTCTCTTTCTCAAAGCAGTCTCGACTTAGAAGACACCCTAAAACGGGTGATGGATGAAGCCAAGGAACTGATGAATGCCGATCGCAGTACACTATGGTTAATAGACCACGATCGCGATGAATTGTGGACGAAAATCACCCAGGATGATGGTTCAACGAAAGAGTTGCGAGTCCCCGTCGGTAAAGGCTTTGCTGGTATAGTAGCGGTATCTGGCAAGAAACTAAATATTGCTTTTGATTTATACGACGATCCTGACTCGGATACCGCCAAACAACTCGACCAGCAAAATGGCTATCGCACTTGTAGCTTACTTTGTATGCCAGTGTTTAACGCCGATCAACAACTGATTGGTGTTACCCAACTCGTAAATAAAAAGAAAACTGGTGATTTTCCGGCTTATAATCCAGCTGATTGGCCGAAAGCTCCCGACTGCTTCCAAGCTAGCTTTGACCGCAATGATGAAGAGTTCATGGAAGCTTTTAATATTCAAGCAGGAGTAGCGCTGCAAAATGCTCAGTTGTTTGCCACAGTCAAACAACAAGAACAAATGCAACGGGATATTCTGCGTAGTCTTTCTAATGGAGTGGTTTCCACTGATAAAACTGGGTTAATTATCGCCGCCAATGAAAGCGCCCAACGTTTGCTAGGACTAGGAGTCGATGAACGTTTAGAAGGTAAATTAGTTAATGATGTCATCGGCATCAAAGAAGGTGACTTTAGCAAGTGGTATCAAGATGCTTTACATGCAGTTGACTTAAAAGGCCGCCAACAATATTATCCCGATCGCACACTCTTAACTACTGGTACAGAACAGCACAGTATTAATTTATCAATTAACACAATTGCCGATGCTAGCGACCAAGAGCAAGTGCGTGGAGCGCTGGTAGTAATGGAAGATATCAGTGATGAAAAGCGGCTCAAGAGTACGATGTACCGCTACATGACCCAAGAATTAGCCGAAGAATTATTGAAATTGGATGATGCTAAACTAGGAGGCGATCGCAAAGAAGTTTCAATATTATTTTCAGATATTCGCGGCTACACCACTTTGACAGAAAACTTAGAAGCAGAAGAAGTGGTGAGTATGCTCAATGAATATTTTGAATCAATGGTGGAAGCAGTATTTAAACATAAAGGTACCCTTGACAAATACATCGGCGACGCCATCATGGCTGTCTTTGGTTCTCCTCTACCATTAGAAGAACACGCTTGGATGGCAGTGCAAACATCCTTAGAAATGCGGGTTCGCCTACACGAATTTAATCAACGTCGCTATGTAGATGATAAGCCCAGAATTAAAATCGGTATTGGCATCAACTCCGATACCGTAATTAGTGGGAATATTGGCTCAAGTAAGCGGATGGAATTTACCGCTATTGGCGATGGTGTTAATCTTGGCTCTCGATTAGAAAGTGTTAGTAAACAGTATGGTTGCGACATTATTATTAGCCATAACACTTTTAAACCATGCGAAGATTATATTTGGGCTAGAGAACTAGATTACATTCGTGTCAAAGGCAGAAATGAACCAGTAGCCATATATGAATTACTGGGTTTGCGTTCCAATCCGATTGAAAGCGAAAAATTGCAAGTGATTGAGCATTATCATAAAGGACGTGAGTATTATCTCAAACGCGATTTTAACCGTGCTAGAGCTGAATTTGCCCTAGTTTTAGCAGCTGATAACCAAGACAAAGCTGCTATGTTGCATCTGTTGCGTTGTCAGCATTGGTTACAATCACCTCTAACAGAATCAGATTGGGATGAAGGAGTCTGGACGTTTCAAGAGAAATAAACATCCAGGCATTAAATTCAAACTTAGGGCGCTAAATGTGAAATCCTTGATTTACAAGGATCTAAAATTAAGCAAAGGTTAACGGAACCAAGACAATAACTTTTGATCATTTCATACAGCAAAAAAAGATTCAAGTTCTTTGCTGTTTGATTTTTTAAATTTTTGATGAAGCTTGCCATCTTAAATCTGCATAATCTAGATAAGCTGAAGCATATTTGACTTCTACAATCCAGGGATGGAAAGGCTTTCAGTCATATAAGGATAATACCTGAATTGTTTCTTCCTTCTTATGGAAAGTATAGGAATGTACTCATCTGGGCAACTGCCTCAATTTCTATTCCGAGTAGTCTATCAAGAACTAATTAACGGATAAATTCTTTGTAGAGACGGCGATTTATCGCGTCTCTCTAACCGTTTTGCCATATTTTTGATTGATCCCACTTAATCTATAGTCGGCCGATTTATTAAAGGCTTAGTGAATTTCGATATAGAAAATTGAGTATTTTTAACAGATAAAATCTAATTAAATTACTTTTTATAAAATCTTAATATTTCTCAACTAAGTTTAAACAATCTTGGGATTGAGTTCATAATTAAGAGCGATCGCTTTGTAAAGGTTAGTTGATATTTCTTGTCAAAGTGCTGGTGAAGTTAGAAACTTAAGAAATACAACACACGCAATTATTTTATGACAGCTATTTCTAACCTTCAATTCAAACGACCAATTTGGCAAACTGCGATCATATTGACTTTAGGCTTTTGGCTCAGTGCTAGTCTAGTTTTAGACTGGGTAATTATGCCTAGCCTTTTTCTTTCTGGGATGATGAGCCAAGCTGGTTTTACAACAGCAGGTTATACGATTTTTTGGAACTTCAATCGGATGGAATTATTATCTGCTGCTGTAGTCTTGACTGGGGCACTAGCTTTAGGTAAAACTCAATACCACTGGCGCTTTGGCAGTATTATTTTATCTGGGTTGCTGTTAACTATAGCTATGCTTGATACCTATTTATTAACTCCGCAGATGTGCGCTATAGGAGTTCAACTCAACCTATTTGAAGCTGCTGCTGCTATTCCATCGACCATGAATTTACTACACGGTAGTTATTGGGTACTGGAAGTAGTTAAGCTGGTTGCCGGTGGAACACTTTTAAGTTGGTGCTGGCGGGAGCAATTTTAAGTAGATGGAGAAGATCTTCAAATCTATCAATGTAGCGAAACCCAACATAAATAAGGATAAAATGTTGGGTTTTGTTCCTCAAGCAAACCTAATACTACGCAAATATAGATCCCCCCAAACTCCTTTTTAAGGGGATTAGGGGGATTATCCTTCGCCCCCGATATTTCCGATTTTCAATTGGTAAATTGTGAATTGTTCTCACCCATAATAAACAGTTTGTAGTGGAGACTTCAGTCCCCAAAGCTAGGAATAAAGTCCTTACTACGAACATTTTTATTAAAAAATAAATATTTATAACAATTATCTGGAAGATGCTATTAATTAGTTTTCATGTTTACTTTACTGATTTATCATGAAGTTTATATGTTTTCGCTAACTTTTTTTGAAAATTATAGTAACCTGAATTTTAGTGAGTACATTACTTGTTATCTACCATCCAGCTGAAAGTGTGTCAACATTCTTGTTGTGCAAGTAATACAGCGTTTTCAAACTACATGAGCTACACCCCTCCCCGACACTACCTTACTAAGGGGAGAGTGTGCGATCGCGCGAGTGTGGTATTTCTGTAGCTAACCTTGGCGTAGCCTCTGACTCCAACACGCTATGGGAACCTAGAGAAGTTGAAATTCGCTGTAATTGTGTCCAATCCCAACACTAAGAGTTGCTCTACCATTGCAAACCTAAGTAAGACCTTGAACTTTTTGAATGCTTAGTTTTTAATAATACTTTTCCTCTAAATGAAGTTCCCCCCAAGAATCAACTTCTTGGAAAAGTATCTGGTGATTGCTGTTATGGCGAAAAACATAGTTCCTTAGCATAGAATTAATGCTTAAAAGCCTTGATGGAGAACTATTTCTGCCTCAGTTACAGGAAATTGTTGTCGCTCTAGACTTTAGCATTAGGAACAAAAAGACTTGTGCAATAGAACTAAAGTATCGGCAATTTTAGGCTACCAAATACGGATAACAATGATGCTTTTGTGACTGATGGGCGTGAGCCAATGGTCTGTGTGTGTTACTTGAGCTAATGTTAGATTGGCTAGATTAGCGAAAGATACAGAAAACCAATCTAATTTTTGAAATACTATATCCTGGCAACTAGTCGGGCAATTTTGCTATTGAAAAATAGTATGAATTGGTTTAGTTGTAACTCGTGCATTATAGCTTAACAGAGATTGGTTAATTAGGAGTTGGGGGGTGTGGAATCTCTGTACTAACTCAAATTTGATCGCTATATTTATCTGACAGTACTCCCAACAAAGTCGCGGTGAATTCCGAAAAGGTAATTCACTAATTTCGTCTGCAAATGTTAATTTTATTCCAGAGCCATCCCAATGAAGACACTTCCGATTAGTAGATACAGATTTTTTCAAAAACTCCAACCTTTATCTTTGTTGAAAAAAATCACTGGTAAGTCGGTTACTGGTTGTTTACAGGTATTTAGCACTTCAGGCTCTTGGTCAATATATATGGACGAGGGTAAGCTAATTTATGCCTGTTACTCAGAAAAAATGTTTGAGCCACTTTATAGAAATTTGCAACGCTTAAGTCAGCAAACTTCTACTCTCCCTCGCGGAATCAAAGAACAGTTGCGAGCAATATTTGAAACTGGTATTGAAAATCAGGCAATACCAAATCCAGATTATCTGGCTATTTGCTGGTTAGTCAATCAGAAATATATCACTCCCTATCAAGCAGCGATACTGATAGAGCAATTAGCGCTAGAAGTTCTGGAGTCATTTCTGAACTTAGAAGAGGGGAGTTATGAATTTATTCCCGAAAGCTTTCTGGATGATATGCCAAAGTTTTGTCATCTAAATCTCCGCTTATTAGTTGAAAAATGTCAAACGCCCCGAAGCGTTAGTGTCTCTGAAAGAGAAGTGGCTTATAATCAGACATCGCCAACTTCTCAATCGCACCCCTCACAATTGTTTCAAATAAATGAGCTAAAACCTAAAGCTAAAACTACACAAAAGCAGTCTATAATAAACGGTTATCAACCAGCACCTTACTCTATTAAGACTAATGAAAATATGGGTAAGGGAATCATTCAACCGCCTGTTGATAAAAAAATATACACAATCTTTTGTATTGATGACAGTCCTACGGTATTGAATGCTATTAAAACTTATTTAGACGAGCAAACCTTTTCTGTTGTCGGAGTTAACGATTCTTTAAAAGCTTTAATGCAGATTGTTCGTACAAAACCCGACATAATTTTTTTAGATATTTCAATGCCTAATTTAGATGGATATGAACTCTGCTCTTTGCTACGTAAACACTCATACTTTAAAAATACACCTGTGATTATGATGTCGGGAAAAGTAGGATTTCTAGATAGAGCTAAAGCGAAGATGGTCAGAGCATCGGGTTGTTTAACAAAGCCTTTTACACAGGGAGATTTACTAAAAGTGATATTTCAACATATTGTTTAATTTTCTACTATAATAAAATGTCCTTAAGGCAACTACTTACGCAAGGCGGAAGTCACCCCCAACTCTTGGAGACGCTGTTCGCGTTCGGGGAAGTCAAAAGTCAAAAGATTGATATATCAAGGCTTGTACCTGTTTGAAATGGTAGGTTTATTTACGTCGCGTTGTACTAGTACCGCAAGGCGTAATTCGTAATTCGTAATTCGTAATTCGTAATTCGTAATTAATTGTTTGCAAAGGTTTCAGACATTTAAAATGGGTGGCTGATTTACGCCAAGCTGTACTAGTGCGAAAGAAGCTCTAGAAATAATCTTAGAAAAAAGCCAGATGTAATTGTCACTAATATAATAATGCTGGAAATGAGGGGATTTGATTTGTGTCGCTTCATCAACACAAATCTGATAAACCTTGCCCCTTGTGGGCAAAAAAATTAAAAACATTCTTTGCAAGATGCATGGCACGAAAAAAGATACGTCCGTTCCCAATACTGTTCGGTTAAGAAAATTCTAGATCCAAAGACGCGATTTATCGCGTCTCTTGCCTTAACTGAACCGTATTGTGTCCGTTTCATTCCTTTTCCCTTTATGGGAGAGGTTTCTCTTCTGCCTTGCCGCCTTTGGCGGCTTTGATTTTTGCTTTTTAACTCGCCAAGTGCAGGTGTACGCGCAAAATTCCTTGAATTACCTGTTGGACAGCTTCTTTACTCAAACTGCCATCTACCCGCAAAATTCGTGAGGGATGGGATGCTGCTAAATGTGCGTATCCTTGCTGAACGCGCCGATGAAAAGCGATTGTCTCTTGTTCAATGCGGTCTAATCCTACTTGGTCTGAGAGTTTACGGGAAAGTCCAACTTCGACATCGACATCTAGCCAAATAGTTAAGTCACTTTCTAAACCACTAGTGGCAATATAGTTAAGCTGATTGATTAAACTCATATTCAGACCGCGACCATATCCTTGATAGGCAATGGTAGAGTCAGTGTAGCGATCGCATAAAATATATTTACCGGCTGCGAGATTTGGTTTAAGCTCTTGTTCAACGTGTTGTGATCGGTCAGCAGCATATAATAAGAGTTCTGTCACTTCTGCAACTGGTTTATCCTCTGACTTTTCTAGTAGCAAGCGGCGAAGATGTAAACCTAACTCTGTTCCCCCTGGTTCACGAGTTACCACCACAGAAACACCTAGACTTTCCAACCATTTAGAACAAAGCTGCATTTGGCTGGTTTTGCCACAGCCTTCCACCCCTTCAAATACAATTAATTTGCCACCCATGCTTTTTTGTTCGCTGCAATAAACTGATTCGCTGACGTTTGATCAAGAATAGCGCGAAGTGGAAAATCTTAACAATTCAAAATTCAAAATTCAAAATTCAAAATTAAAGACATTTCAGACGGGGATTTAAACCCCGACTGAAATGGGTGCTACATATAACCGATGTAGGGGTCTTAAACCCTTTAATTTACGATAAAGTGCGATCGCGATCGCACTTTATGATTGAATCGCACTAAGATAAGCCCAAACTGTCCTAAATTTTTATAGTAACATCTGGATATTTTTAACTAATTCAGATAAACTAATAAATTTGTCCGTTGCATCACGCTTCTTTTGTATATGCCCAAAACTTACACCGTAGAAATTGATCACCAAGGCAAAATTCATACCTTGCAAGTTCCTGAAAATGAAACGATCTTATCAGTTGCCGAAGCTGCCGGTTTGGAACTGCCGAGTTCTTGTAATGCAGGTGTTTGCACAACTTGCGCCGGTCAAATAAGCGAGGGAACTGTGGATCAAGCTGATGGTATGGGCGTTAGTCCAGATTTGCAAAAGCAAGGTTACGTATTGCTTTGTATTGCCAAACCCCTTTCTGATTTGAAAATTCAGACGGAAAAAGAAGATGTACTTTATCAGTTACAATTTGGCAAAGGCAAATAATCAGCGAACAGTTATCAGTATATCGGATGATTATTCATAACTGAATGACTGTTCATTGAGA
>JBGTMK010000898.1:0-3941 GCA_041743605.1 Nostoc sp. | reverse complement strand
GTATTACGTACAGAGTGCTACCAAGCTATTATACAAATATCTAAAGAGTTACGCATTGCTAAAGAGTATTTGGGTCAAGGATTGCAAGACTTTGGCACTGTTTCAGCCTGATACACTTACTCTATGGATTTACAGAATTTGATACGAAAAAACTTGATTCTAAAAGATATGGTAGATATTACGCTACCAACCGCAGAGTCAGACCCGTTACACAACACCTCATCATATGTTTATAGGCTTGTAAGAAGCGTGTTACGCAAAAATATCATGCGATTACAAGCAATACATGTATTGAACAATTTCGACAAAATGAGTGATAGCAGCTTAGAGATTGTACGTAATATGATTGAGGACTCGATTTCTTTTAGTTACATATTGAGCAGTGATGACCCAGAAAAACGTGCCCACACCTTTTTCGAGTTCCGCCATGTGCAAGCTAAGCAGGACTTGGATTACTACTCAAAAATACCTGATTATCTGGGTGAAGATTTAGAGAAAAGAAAAAAGGATATAAATAAAGAATACCGTCGTATTAAAGTGGAGTATCCAGAGTTCTTTAATGAGGACGGCAGCCCTAGACATAGTTGGTCAAAAGACGGTGTCGATGGAATGGCAAAAGTGTTAATAAAGCGAAAACATTACAGTAAATCAGAAATTAGAAACATGCTCAGAGCCTACAAAGTTGGTAGCAGGAAAGTGCATTTTAACCCCGAAGACCTACTAAACTTCTATGACCAAAATAATTGGGACAGAGCTAGCTTACGCTCGCTAGATATTTCAATCAAGGCAGCAGCAGCTAGCTTTACCAGCATTTTAGTTAGATACTTTGATGCAGTAAATCACTACGACAGTACAATTAGCGGCAAGGAGGTTTTAGATAAACTTTACGCTGCACTAGAAACTATTCACGAAGACAAAGCTGATAGGTCATAAAAACGAAAGAGTATCTCTCTGTAGATTATCTTTTCCTAAAGAATACTAACCAACTTAGCAATCGTCAGGTTATCATCTTTTTCAATTTCTGCTGCTTGCTTCTTCATAGCACTCTGTATAGATTGAGTGTCAAAACTTTGTTGATTAGGGTTTTTCCTCAGGTTTTGAATCATAAACTTATCTATATTTTTTGCCATTAACGCAGCAATGAATGATTCCATAAAATCACCACTGATATTATTAGAAACTTCGTTATGATAATAACGCTTAACAGTTGCAGGTGTTTTACCGTCTCTATATAATTCAGCTGCCTTACCGAGTGCGTCTACATGACATTGAAGGTAGTTATTTAGAATATTTAGTTTTCTATTTAAGTTGGACATCTTCATATAAATCGCAAGGTTATCAATATCAGACTTTGCCCTTGTCTTGGCTTCAATTATTGCGTCAGCGGTTTCTTCGTTAATACCACCCTCATCTAGATATTGCTGGATCGACTCTTGAATGTCAGCGTTAATCTTATTAACTCTAACTTCTAATTCCTCAACTTCTGCATAGTCATCCTCGCCGATTATTGAAATCAGTTCTTTGCTAAAGTCTTCGACTTCTTTATTCTGATTCTTTACAAGGATTGAATTGTGGTACATCTCTACGCCCTTACCAACAAAGTAAAAAATGCCGGCGATTACGTAGAAAAAGACCGTAGCGCCCTGAACTGCTATTCCTGTTGAGTATCCTATGTACGCTCCTAGAGCACCTGAAAGACCAGCTACAACCCATGCAGCCCATTTTAGTAAGATAAGACCGTAAGATACTGTCGTAGCTCCTGCATTCTTATCAAACTCCACGACTCTCTATCCTCTTTTCCGTATTATTTCATCACTTAACTGTAATATTAACAGCAATAAAATGGAATTGCTACAGAGGCAGAAAAGTCCTCATAAATGTCCTAAAAGCCCGTCTACCGTGCTCAAAATGTCTTACATAGGGAGTAAAAGTGGTTCATTAGATACACCTCTTACGTGTTAAGTCGTAAACTATAAATTTTTTTTCTGACTTTTTACGCTTAACGTCATTTTTCGCTATTTATTACAGGCAGAATTACTATTTAATTTTACATACAGGGAAATCAAAACATGAGTATAATAGGCATTAGTTATGAATAAAGATAAATTACCAACCATACTCACGGTCTTAGTTATTGCTCTTATAGTGGGCTTGATGATTATGGGATTATATATAGCTTCTCAAGCAGGTAAATCGAACTAGAAATTAAGCAGCTATACCTTCAGGCAATAACTCTTTACCCATTACCAGCTTCAGTATCAGCTTGCTTAATCGTGAGGGTGAATTATCATCAGAGCTAAACGTAGGAGCGGACAAATTCAAAAACTCTTTACGATTGTCTTCATCAGCCAACTGGTATATGTATGTAAGTGATTGGATCAAAAATTCAAATCCAAACTTCCTAATCATATTGACCAGTGCTTCTCTTGGGTTTTGATAGCCTAATTCTCGCAAAAGCGTAAGTAATATATCTGTCATTTCTGGTGTTATTTGTAAATTAGCTTCCTCTGTTTCTTGACCGATATAACAGTAGGGTAATGCCTGCTCTATATCTTTAATAATCTCATCTAAGGATTCTCGTTGCTCGACATCTTCTGTTGATTTAGCTAAATACTCTACTAGCTGAACAAGCGTTTGCTCTAATGGCAGCTCACTAGAATGTTCCTTAATAGATTCCAATGTAATTTCTTCAATGGGTGGTTGTATAGCTAGAAAGGTTTCAAAAGTAGGAAAAGCGACAGGCTTTAATTCATTTTCGGTTTCAGGAACATCTAACACAGCAATATCTGGCTCGGTTATTTCTGCTGGAATGGCTTCGCTAACTTCCGAATTTGCAATTAAATCTCTTATTTCAAAGTAGGCTTCTACTGTTTCTGCCTCAAACGATAGCTCTATATTTTCATCTGGATCGGCATCAATATTGTGGCTTACAGGTTCATAAGAAGGATCGTTATCCATATTTAGGGTAAAATCGGGTGCGTCTAAATTGTCTTCTTCTAAAACCGTTTCCGTATCGCTGACTTCATATTCTACATATAAAGGATCCGCTACTTCGTTTGTAATTAGGGTTGGCATATCAGATTCGGTGATTATTGTTTCCACGTCATTACTCGTAGAAGTAACAGCTTCTACTATGCCAATACTTACATCATGTGGACTAACTTCATATTCTACGATTGTTAGACGCTTTGGTTCGCTAACTATTTCTTGATTACCCATAACTTCTTGTGCTCGCTGCTCAATCTCCGAACTAATGATAGTAGCCAAATCTATGGTTTCATCGTTATTTGTAATGGAAAGCCGTGCAGGTTCTACTTTATCGGTAACAGGTAACGCTAATCGCTCAGTATGGACTTCTTGGGCTTCAGATTTAGGTTTTTCACTAACTGCGACTACAATTTCAGTGTTTGACTCAACGGCTTTATCAGTAGCAGTCAGTGATTCTTCCCCTTGTTGCTTTTCTACTCTTTCGTATTCATCGTGATGAATAGTTATGGGATCAATTTTAGCTACAAGTGGCTTTTCTTCTATTAGTTCTCTAACGATTGTAGGCGATTCAATCCTACTTAATTGTTCAGAACTTGTTTCTGGTATTTTCTTTTCTGCTTCTACAGCTTTAGCTGGCTTGGATTCAGATATTTGTTTTTGGACTACAGGCTTTTTTGGTTCTTCTTTAGCTTCGGCAGCCATCTTTGCGTTACCAGCCGCAGCTAGTTCTAAAAGAATGTTAGCCTGGTCAGGAGCTTCAATAGCTAATTTACCCAGCACAGGACACCGAGCTATAGCGTCTTCAGCATTTCTTGCCCTCTCAACAGTTCCGTCTGCTCGTTGATACGAGTAGGCTTGTTCCTCTGCCATAGGTGCAGAAGCAGTTTGCATATCAATAGAATCAATTATTGGTGCAGGGGCAATCAGTGTTTCGTTGCTACTCAATATATATA
>JBGTMK010000897.1:0-10553 GCA_041743605.1 Nostoc sp. | reverse complement strand
CGTAAAGGTGGCTAGAGTGGTAATCAGTAAACCCAAGGGATTCATAGATAGTTTGGTTTCCTACTAAGTGTTAAACGCGGTCTTATCTTTTAATTTTAATTTAGTCGATGTCATGGTGTTTGCAGATTCCACTTTTACCACACTTGACACTTCCACCACGCCTGAACAAACCTCAGGAGTCTTTAGTGAGGGAGCGATCATTGCTTGGTTGGGGTGAACCACCATTAACACTTCCCAGTTGCTTTCGCACTTCATCAATTGTGGCATTTAGCTGGGCAATTTTATCTTCTAGCGATCGCCTGGCCGTTTCTATACCGATGCTCTCACTTTCTGAGGCTTTCATCTGACGCCGCTTTGCTGCTATTTTCCTAGCTTCAGCTTGGCTATCTGTCAGTTCTATTTCCTCATCAGCTAGCAATTCTGGCTCGCGTCGAGAAGCAATCAATGCTCCGATAACACCGCCAAATACGCCACCAACAAACGCCCCTGCTACAAAACCACTGCCAAAACCATCTCGCTGACTCATATCTTTACCGCCTTCAAAAAACCTTGCAACTTTTACAGTAGTTATGGTATTTTTCTGCCCTAGCTGCATACTAACTTAAGTACCAAAGATGCGATCGCCTGCATCTCCTAATCCCGGTACAATATACCCCTTGCTGTTGAGTTTTTCGTCAATAGTCGCGGTGTAAATTATTAAACCTGGATAAGCTTCACTCAATTTTTGCAAAGCTGGTGGAGCCGCCACTACACAAATAATTCGGGTCAAGGCTGGATCTGCACCCCGTTGTGTTAATTCTGCCATTGCTGTCATCATCGACCCTCCCGTTGCCAACATTGGATCGGTAATTAACACTCTTGTTTGGGGGTCAAACTTTTCTGGTAACTTGTTCAGATAACAATGAGATTGCAGTGTCTCTTCGTCTCGCACCAAGCCAAGATGGTAAATCGATGCCAAAGGTAATAAAGTCTGCGCTCCTTCTAATAATCCTAGTCCAGCCCGGAGAATCGGTACTACTGCCATAGGCACTTGCGGATCAATCACCGTTGCTGGACAGGTATCCAAGGGACTCTGTACCGCTGTTTCTTGGGTCGGCAACCAGTCTCGCGCAGCTTCATAAGTCAGCCATCTTCCCAACTCAGTCATGGCACTGCGAAATAAGACTGAAGGCGTACCTGCATCACGGGCAACTGCCAACCAGTGTTTGATCAGGGGATGGGGTGGAACATAAACGCGCAATTGTAGCGTCATAGCCAGAAATAGGCGACTTTTTATTGTACAAGAACTGAAACACCATAATACTCTTTCCTGCATCCGGCTGACAGCTAAAAATTAACACCCTCAATTTTATTGATAAACTTTTTCATTAGCAGTTGACATAAATTCTCAATCAAGGCTATATTGTTATACAGTGTTCTCCTCTCTTTTAAGGATCGGCAGACGGGATTAGCCAGCAGCAGCAGGCTCGTCCCTCTTTTTTTGATTGGTCATTGGTCATTGGTCATTAGTCATTGGTCATTAGTAAATATTGATTGACTCTGGACAAATAACAAAGGACAAATAACATAGACGCTTCTGCGGCTTCCCGCAGGGTAGGACAAATGACAAAGGACAAATGACAAATGACAATTGACGTAATCGTAATTGGGTCTGGGATTGGCGGATTAGTAACAGCGACCCAGTTAGCGGCCAAGGGCGCGAAAGTACTGGTACTGGAACGCTATTTGATTCCAGGTGGTAGCGCCGGTTATTTTGAACGTCAAGGCTATCGATTCGATGTTGGGGCATCAATGATTTTTGGGCTGGGACAGAACGGTACTACTAACTTACTCACGCGTGCATTATTAGCTGTAAATGTCAGCCAAGAAGCGATCGCAGATCCAGTACAGATTCACTATCATCTACCCCACGGTTTAGACCTGAAGGTTGACCGGGTTTATGAAAAATTTTTGCAAAATCTTATTGCTCATTTTCGCCATGAAGAAAAGGGGATTCGTCGCTTTTATGACGAATGCCAAAAAGTATTCAAGTGCCTCAACAGCATGGATTTGCTGTCGCTAGAAGAACCTCGGTATGTACTGCGAGTCTTTTTCCAGCATCCTTTGGCGTGTCTCGGTTTAGCTAAGTATCTGCCCCAAAATGCCGGAGACGTGGCGCGGCGTTATATCAAAGACCCGCAATTATTGAAATTTATCGATATGGAATGTTATTGCTGGTCGGTGGTTCCATCAGATATGACACCAATGATTAATGCTGGGATGGTCTTTTCTGACAGGCATTATGGCGGAGTTAACTATCCCAAAGGCGGAGTGGGACAAATTGCCCAAAAACTGGTGGAAGGTCTAGAGAGGGCTGGGGGTAAGATTCTGTACCAAGCTAGAGTCACGAAAATTCTTACAGAACAGGGAAAAGCAGTAGGTGTACAACTGGCTAATGGTAAGGTCTATCGGGGTAAACGCATAGTTTCTAATGCTACACGCTGGGATACATTTGAACAATTATTACCAGCAGAAGCAATGCCATATAATGAGAAAAAATGGCAACAAAATTATCAAAAATCTCCAAGTTTCTTAAGTTTGCATATCGGGGTAAAGGAGTCGGTTTTACCTGCGGGCACAGAGTGTCACCATATTTTGCTGGAAGATTGGGAAAAGATGACGGCTGTAGAAGGTACAGTTTTTGTTTCGATTCCTACATTGCTTGACCCAGATTTAGCACCAAATGGATATCACATCATTCATGCCTTTACGCCTCATTGGATTGATGATTGGCAAGAACTTTCTGTGAGTGAGTACGAAGCGAAGAAAGAAGAAGCGGCTTGGCGAATTATTGACCGCCTAGAGAAGATTTTTCCCGGCTTAGATACCGGATTGGATTATTTAGAAGTGGGAACACCTCGCACCCATCGCCGCTTTTTGGGTCGTGAAGATGGCACTTATGGGCCAATTCCTCGGCGCAAATTATGGGGTTTATTAAATATGCCGTTTAATCGCACAGCTATTCCAGGACTTTATTGTGTAGGGGATAGTACCTTTCCGGGTCAAGGATTGAATGCAGTAGCTTTTTCTGGGTTTGCTTGCGCCCATCGTATTGCCGTAGATTTAGAATTGTGATTACAAGAACAGCCTATGTAACAGATGCTTTTTCGTGTAGGTACATAATTTACAAAAGTTTTTATAATTGTGCCTTAGCTGCGATCGCTAACGGCATTTTGATCGAGAGCGATCGCACTTAACTTATAGCACTCTGTTTGCTAGCGTGGTTCCTAGTTGATTAGATAATTGTGATTTTATTTGCGGCTCTAGTAGCTTTTTCCCTAGCCTCTTGGACATTAATACCTTTCGCTAAGGCTACGCCCATTCGCCGATAAGGATGAGCATTCGGTTTTCCAAATAATTTAATATCTACATCTTTTTCTGACAAAGCATCGGCTACACCATTAAAAGCAATAGAATCAGATTTTTCTGATGCTAAAATTACCGCACTAGCTGATGCTCCTAGCTGCTCTATATGAGGAATCGGCAAGTCTAAAATAGCTCGCAGATGTAGTTCAAATTCATTGAGATTTTGTGAGATTAATGTCACCATTCCCGTATCGTGGGGTCTGGGAGAAAGTTCAGAAAAAATCACTTCATCTTTGGTAATAAAAAATTCAACACCAAAAATTCCGGCTCCTCCTAATGCGTCAGTGACTTTTATGGCTATTTCTTGGGATTTTAATATCTTGTCTTCCGAAATTTCTGCCGGTTGCCACGATTCTTGATAATCACCTCGTTCTTGGCGATGACCAATAGGAGAACAGAAAATTGTCGGTGCATTCCACTGCTTAACTGTCAGTAAAGTTATCTCAATTTCAAAGTTAATAAATTCTTCCACGATAACCTTTTGACTGTCTCCTCTAGAATTAGCGATCGCATAATTCCAAGCCTTCTCAACCTCACTCTTATCCTGCACTACAGACTGACCTTTACCAGAGGATGACATCACAGGTTTAACAACATTACTAAATCCGATTTCATCAGAAATCGCAATCAATTCTTCTAGAGTTGTTGCATAACCATATTTAGCCGTTCTGATGCCCAATTTTTGATGCGCCAGTTCCCTAATTCTGTCGCGGTTCATTGTATAGTTAGTAGCAGCCGCAGTTGGTATAACTGTAATGCCTCGCTGCTCAAATTCGATTAGTTTTTCTGTTCTGATGGCTTCAATTTCTGGTATAATAATATTTGGCTGATGCTTTGTCACTACAGCTTCTAAATCATCAGCACTGAGCATAGAAATAACTTCATAAGCATCAGCAACCTGCATCGCTGGAGCATTGGCATAGCGGTCAACAGCAATTACATAATTACCAAGACGTTGAGCTGCGATCGCAACTTCTTTGCCTAGTTCTCCTGAACCCAGCAACATCAATTTTTGGGGCAACTTAATACTCATTAACTTATCCAGATAAATCTTAATCCCATAATTTTATAACTTTTTGTGTTTTAATTAATTCTGGTAATTTAAGTCAAGAGAGCTAATAGAAGTGGCACACCATAATTTTTGTTACAAAAATTACTTACGAATTACATAGCTTGCTTTTAGCTTTCTCTACTAGATGCTACCCGAATTATTCTAATTACGAATTATTCTAATTACGAATGACGAATGACGAATGACGAATGACGAATTATTCTAATTACCATCTGCTCAAGAATTAAATCTAGCTCCACGTAGTTGTAATTCTTGACGTTGCAGATTATTTAAACCAGTACCTACGCCAAGATGACACTTGTCTACTAGAGTCTCCAACCAAATAGTCTCGTTAAGAGTTGCACCTTGTAAATCTGCGTTTCTTAAGTCAGCTTTCGTAAAGTTTGCAAATAAAAGGTCTGCATTGATTAAACTACTACCTTGTAGATTTGCCCCTGATAAGTTAGCTCGAATAAAGTTTACATCATTTAAAATTAAACCAGATAAATCTGCTCCGATCAGATTAGGAAACTTTAGCTGACTTGGATATTTAAAAAACCGCATAATACAGATGATGTTTGCTTCATTTAGTCGCATTTTAGTTAAAAATTCATAACGAGCTATGCCCAGTTGCCTAAGAATTTGTAGACGCTGTGGGGGACTTTGTTCTAAAAACTGGATGGCTGTATGGCGTATGCCTTGAGTATGGATATTTAACATGATTTTCTGATTGTTGTAGTACTTGTGTTTATTAAAAAATTAACAGCCGATATTGGCAAATAATAGATAATATAGCAGTCTTAAACCATTCATGAAAAACAATAACCCCGACTTCTCAAAGAAATCGGGGTTCTAACTTTATCGATAACTACTTACCTAACGTCCCGCCAATAATGCTTTCGTAGCAGATTCACCTGCTAATCTCACCTGCTTTGTCAACTGGAAATTTAACAACGCTAAAACAGTCAACTCGGCTAGAAGTGCCATAAAAATTGTTGTCGCGCCAGAGTATTCTATTGCTGCCCAAGGAAAAGTTGAGAATAACCAGACAGTAGGATGTTTCCACGACGACATACCAATAAATTCTAGAATCATCGGTGGTAGGAAGGTTACTGTACCTAAAGTCCCAATTGCCCAGAAAGAACGCTTAGGAGTTTTCAGCAAAAGTATCAATTGGGCGATGGTGGCGTAAATCATTATTAAGCTGATAGACAAAGCTGTAGTTAAAAGTACTTTCAACCTGTCAAAATTGTCACCTTCCCAATTTGGGCTATAGTCTGTATCAAAAACAGATGTAAATGAAATCCAAACTAGCCAAGGGATAGTAACAATCGTCAGATTAATAGCGATCGCTACGAGTGCAGGGCTTTTTTCAGCCCAAATTAGATCCTGCCAAACACTTTTGTAGCTAGAAACTCCCTGATGTCTATATCTTGCCCAATCTTGTACATCTTGACGGTGAGGGGAAAGAACTGCAATTAAACTTAAAACCAACATCAAGTTGTATAGAACTAGAAAAATTAAATTTTGCCCTACCTGTCTATACAAGGTGGAATTACTGTTCCAATGTTCTAAGCTAAATCCCCACATCATCATCTGGCAAAAAGCTACCAATAAATAACTTTGTTTCTTGCTGATGATTAAGGCTTGAGGATTACGAAAGCAACGTTTAAGAGCTTGTAAAATTCCGTAACTGCACAATCCTAAATTCAATAAATGAAAGCCAACAGCACTAACAATATTTTCCCCTAATGGTAAATAGAAAAACTCCAAACTTTTCAGGGGAGAAGCCTTGGACAGATTGAACAAATTAGGAAATAGATAATTTGTTGTATCCCAAGGGCTAAAGAGTCTAAACCAAGTATTTGAGTTATTTAAACTATTGCTATAAGACGATGCCAGCACCATCGTTGTGAACAAGAAAAGCAAAACTGCGCCACTACCTAACCAAGGCTGAAAACCACTAAACCAGCGACTAACTAAGCCAAATAGTAATGCAGCGCTGTAGAAGAAAATACAACTAGCAGCAAGAATTGCATAATAGCTAAAAATGTAACTAGATGCAATTTTTGCAGAACTTCCAGACCACAAATGTAAAGGAATTGCTGCTAAAATAACGAGATAAATTAAACTCGGAACTCCTAGCAACTTGCCAGTCAATATACTTGTTTCTGATTGAGGACTGAGACGGATGAAATTCAGTGTGCCGCGAGTTTCTTCTTTAGCTAAATCATTAATCAGCAAATAAGTTCCCGCAACTAAGAGGGTAAATACAAAAATTACACTCAAAGAGAGGAATATATATTCCCAGTGATCTCGCCACCATAACTGCCAATCAATTTCGTTTTGTGGACAAAAATTCTTTGAGAAGAAATCATTGAAATAATCAATTTGAGGTTGATTTGATTTCTGGTAAGCCTGGTTTTGTCGCAGTTCATATACTTGACGTAAACGACAGTATTTAGCAGTTAGCGAGTATTGATCATCAGGAAACTCGCGTAACTGATATAAAAAAACTACCAGTTGCAGAAGTAGAGATGTAGCGATCGCAGTTGCTACATTAAAAATTTTTAGCCGTCCTTTGAGTTCTCGAAATAGTTGCGGATTCCAATCGCCGATT
The DNA here is from genome assembly GCA_041743605.1 of Nostoc sp. GTDB lineage: Bacteria > Cyanobacteriota > Cyanobacteriia > Cyanobacteriales > Nostocaceae > Nostoc. The sequence continues at coordinate 3,477 of JBGTMK010000897.1, read as the reverse complement.
TTGTCTATTAAATTGAGCATAGTATGAAAAATTCTCCAAAAATGGAAAAGTGATATTTATTGACGCATCAAGATGCTTGTTTGTGACCTAAGTTTAAGAAAATAGTTTCTAAGTCTTCTTGTGTGCAGTGAAAATCAGTCAGAGGAATGCCCGCTTTAATTAGCGATCGCAACAACTCAGCACTATCTTCATCTTTGCCCGAAAAATTCACCCGCACGCTGTTTTTTCCTGGTATTACCTCCCACTCTTCTACTAAAGAATGATGTTTAAGTTCACTCAAAAGTGTCTCTAAGTTTCCCAGAGTTGATATCACAATTTGCTGATGGGCAAGACGTTGGTAAAGTTGCTGTAGGGAAGTACTTTCTACCAAAAAGCCAAGTTCCATGATTCCCACAGAAGTACAGAGTTCTGCTAAATCACTGAGAACGTGAGAAGAAATGATTACAGTCATCCCAGCTTCTTGCAAAGCTTTGATGATTTCGCGGAAGTGCATCCTAGCAATGGGGTCAAGTCCAGAAACAGGCTCATCCAGTAGTAGTAAAATCGGTTCGTGGATAATCGTTCGCGCTAAACTTAAGCGCTGTTTCATCCCCCGCGACAGCGTAGAAATGCGACTATTGCGTTTATTACCGAGTTGGATTAGTTCTAAAACTTCATGTAAGCGTTGAGTGCGGCGTGGTTCTCGTAAACGATAAAGACGCGCAAAATAATCTAAGTAGTCCCAGACTGTTAAATCTTCATACAATGGGTAGTCATCGGGTAGGTAGCCAAGACGACGCTTGAGTTTGGGATTACTCTTGTCACGGAGTAGGCGATCGCCATTAATATAAATCTCACCCGTAGTTGGTTCTTCAGCAGTTGCCAACATACGAATGAGAGTTGTTTTACCCGCGCCATTCGGCCCAATCAGTCCATATACTTCCCCCGCCTGGATTTCTAAATCAATATCATTGACAGCAACATGGCGGTCAAATTGCTTAGTTAGTCCACGGGTACAAATTGCTAATTCTTTTACCATCGCTGCTGGGGTGCGGCTTGTGATTAACAGTTAACCTAACCTTTTTCTACAGCTTTTGTCAGGCTGGTTTCGGAAATTGAAACTGGCTTTATATAAAGCTGTTTTTAGTCATGGGTATTATTTACCCTATCTTCACTAAAGTTTTCAATAATACCAATTCTTAAATTTTGCTACGGGGAATACTAAAGCTAGAAATCTCTAGTTCTTCTCGGTGAATCAGGTAAAAGCTGTATGGATTTTGAATCGATTATGAATATGCCTATTATCGGGCAAACTATTACTAGTGCGATCGAAGGTGGTAATAAGTGGGGGCAAACCTATGTGAACGATTCACGCTGGACTGATGATAGAGATAAGATGGCAAATAATGTCATCTACCAGTCAACACTTTGGTCAGTGGGTAATGGTATTAGTAATGGGCTTTTGGGAATAGCTGGGATACCGGGTGATGTTGCAATTACACTCTATTCCCAAGTAAAGCTAACATCTGCTCTTTTCACAATTTACGGCATTGACATAACAAGCCATTCTACACAACCCTTAGTCTTAGCTGCTGCTGCTGGAGTTAGTGTCTCTGAATTGGCAAATAAATTGGGAACTAAGGCTGCACAACAGGCTATTCAAAAAGCTTTAATGTCTGTCCCAGGTAAAACTTTTACTGAGATAAATAAAACTTTGGGAATTAAATTAATCTCTAAAGCTGGGGAGAAAACTTTACTTAACATAGCAAAAATAGTACCTTTTATAGGGTCTGCGGTTGGTGGTACGGTAAATGGGGTAATGATGAATGCTTGTGGACATTCAGTGATTGCCTTCATCAAGGTTTGGAACAGATCATAAGGTAGGATAACGTAGCGATTATCTAGATTCTCAAGTTTAGGCGATCGCTACTACATAACAGTTTTTTTATACTTCTGACCTTGCTTATGCTGTTCTCGCGTCTGAGTCAACTTACTCACATTTATCATGCTGTTGTCGCCCTTCCTCAATACTGACGAAGATTTCTTCAAGAGTGATATCTCCTAATATTTGATCCCTATCTCGCGTATAATCTCCACTACCCATCTCAAATTGCTGCATAAATCGCGCCATTCCAGCAGGGCCAAGAGCCTTAGTCAGGGCTTCTATTCCCAGTCGCCTAATCTCAGCCTGAGAAAGTTTAGTCACGTCTATCATCTGTCACCTCCATTACCCAATTAAGCGGGTTTTCTACTCTTACTTGTAACAAGTTCCTGCACCTTGCTGCCAAACGCAACATCCTATCATCAGTGGTTAGCAGAAAGAATATCCGCATTTCCCACTTCTGCACAAGCGATATGCAAAGCATCATAATTCTTAAACCCTAATTCATTCAGTTCTCTTGCACGAGATTTTACCTGTTCAGTTAAACTTACTTTGATGATTACAGAAGTAGTCCAAAGCTTCATCTGTCGTTTTCTATCAGTGTCTGGAGTCCGTTTAAATTCATTATCAATGGCTTCACTTACAAGCATTTGCCATTCACCACTCTCACAACGAGCCAAAATCAGCCGTATCGCCTCAGCTTCTAAAAAAATCCGTTCTTGTGTCTGGTCATCAAAAGGGCGATTTAGACAACACACATCTAAATAAATTAAAAACTCCATCGGTACATTTTGCTAGGTATGATATTTGATCTGTAAGCATTTACCTAGTAATAATCAGCTATGACCCAGAACTACCGCATTACACTACTCCCCGGCGATGGCATTGGCCCTGAAATTATGGCAGTGGCGGTAGATGTGCTGAAAGTCGTAGGGAAGCAATTTGATCTGAAGTTTGAATTCCAAGAAGCCCTCATCGGTGGTGCAGCAATTGATGCCACAGGCGAACCTCTACCATCTGCCACTCTAGATACTTGCCGTAACAGTGATGCTGTGTTGCTTGCTGCCATTGGTGGTTATAAGTGGGATTCCTTACCATCCAATTTACGCCCAGAAGCAGGTTTGTTAGGACTACGTGCAGGTTTGGGATTATTTGCCAATTTGCGCCCAGCGAAAATTTTGCCCCAGCTAATCGACGCCTCGACTTTGAAACGCGAAGTTGTGGAGGGCGTGGATATTATGGTTGTGCGCGAACTCACTGGCGGGATTTACTTCGGTAAGCCTAAAGGGATTTTTGCCACAGAAACAGGTGAAAAACGTGGTGTAAATACAATGGTTTACACCGAATCGGAAATTGAACGCATTGGGCGGGTGGCGTTTGAAGCAGCAAAAAAACGCGGTGGAAAACTTTGTTCGGTAGATAAGGCAAACGTATTAGAAGTATCTCAGTTGTGGCGCGATCGCATCACCCAACTTTCACAAGAATATCCAGATATCGAACTCTCTCATTTATATGTAGATAATGCTGCTATGCAGTTAGTACGCGCTCCCAAGCAATTTGACACTATAGTTACAGGCAATTTGTTTGGTGATATTCTCTCTGATGCTGCTGCCATG
>JBGTMK010000896.1:0-4758 GCA_041743605.1 Nostoc sp. | reverse complement strand
ATTATGACCAGATTTTAATTTATTCAGTAATTGTACTACTGCAACTAATTGCCCATGTTCATTTAAGAGTGGCAAAGCCAGCATAGTGTAGGTGCGGTAGCCAGTTCTTTTTTCTTGTTCTTGGGCAAAATGCGATCGCGGATCACTATAAAAATCAAAGGGAATATTAATAACTTGCTTGAAAGTAGCGACTTCACCGCCAATACCTTTATTGGCGGGGATGCGAATTTCTAAAGATCGACCACCCTCGCCCTCAGCCAGAATCGACCAAAGTTCTTGTTTTTCTTCATCCAATAAAAATATCGTTGTCCGGTCTGCCCCCAGTAATTCCCCGGTTTTCAGGGTAATCGAATGCAACATTTCTTGCAGAAGAGTTTCAAACCCCTGAGAATCCAGCATTGATAGGGTTTGATGAACAATCTGTAATTTTTGCTCGACATCCTGAACGACCTGCTTAAAAGTATCTTGAGTCAGGGGAGCAAGAAACGTAGAAAAATTTCCTTGTCTTGTGGCAAGAGCGCCCACAGGAGTAGAATTTGCTGGTAATTCGAGGTTTTCTTGGTTGTGAACACTAATAATCACATCAGTGGTCTCCCCACAACTTCCTTGATACGCTGACATAACTGGTATTTTATATAGCAGGATGAGATTTTAGATTTAACAATGAGATTAAACTTATGTAAGTGGTGTTAAAAGCAACAATTGCTTGACATTATCCATAGTTTAATCGCTTGTTCAGCTAGCGTCATCCTGTGAATCAAGGCCTAAGTTGATTACCAACAAGCATCACTTGACTACAATCCCTGATGATATTAATTTTGCTGGATTTTCTAGCCCAAAAACTCCATCCTGCAAGTGGCGTGGAATTTTTCATTGTGGAGTGTTCCGTAGAAAAAGACGAAACGTTGTTGCTATAGCAACAACTCTATAGCTTGCAGACCAAGCAGAACTGGACTTATTAATAATAATTCTAGTTTTGACATCCTCTTTTTCGGTAAAAGATTAGGCACAAATGAGCGATTATGAAACACCTCGAAGGGAAAGTGGCGTTAGTAACAGGTGCTACACGGGGAATTGGTAAGGGAATTGCCATTGGACTTTGTGAAGCAGGTGCAACTGTATACATCACAGGTCGTAGCCTCAACAACTCTTCCAGTGATGGGGTTTTAGGAAGTCTTGGTGACACTCAATCAGCTATTGAGGAAGTCGGTGGTGTATGCATTCCCGTTCAAGTAGACCATAGCGACGATGAAAAGGTACGCTTGCTTTTCGATCGCATTCAAGATGAGCAGGATGGACAACTCGACCTACTGGTAAATAATGCTTACTCAGGAGTTCAGGCATTAAGAGACGCTTATGGGCAACCCTTTTGGGATTGTGAACCAAGTCTTTGGGATGCTAGTAACAATGTTGGTCTTCGTAGCCATTATGTTGCGAGTGTTTTTGCAGCCCGAATGATGACTAAGCGTAATTCTGGACTAATTTGCACCATTTCCTCGTGGGGTAGTATGTCTTATATTTTTAATACAGCTTATGGTGTTGGTAAAGCCGCTTGCGATCGCCTAGCTGCTGATATGGCTGTTGAACTCAAGCCTTATAACGTTGCTTCTGTTTCAATTTGGCCGGGTATTGTTGGTACTGAGCTTTTTGCCCGTTTTGCTTCGGAAATGAATCAAACCAATGCTACTGACCAAAAAAACTCATTAATTAGCGATCGCTATAACTGGGAAACTCCCTTATTAACTGGACGGGTAATTGCTGCACTTGCTGGTGAAGCAAATATCATGCGCCGTACAGGACGTGTGCAGATTGTTGCTGAACTGGCTGAGAAATATGGAATTGTCGATGAAAATGGCGATCGGCCTGCATCGTTACGTTCTCTGCGTTTTGTGCTGCCAGCGGCATTACCTATACTAAGACAATACTCATGGCTTATACCTGATATTAAAGTGCCGTGGTCACTACTATTATTAAATGCTCTCGGTTCGCCTAAAATTTAATTGGTATTGGGCATTGGGCATGGGGCATTGGGCATTGGGAATGGGGTATACATTTTATAATGCAACAATGAGTCTTTGCACTGGATTAATCCATCTTTGAATCCTCGTGAATCAACATAACTTCAAAAAGCTTGATATCTCTTTCCTACTTAACTACTCCTTGCTCCCTTTAAAGTAAACAAATTTTGTCGCTCCTTCACCAAACAAGCTGTTTGAGATCATAAAACTTTGTATCCTGAATTAATAGGTCTTAATTAATAGTTCTTTTAAAACTTGTGCAAGAAGATTTTAGGTTAATTGTTGATTTAGTTTTAGTTTTAGGTGTTGCAGCTTGTGGCGGACTGTTGGCGGCACTTTTGCGACAACCCGTGCTACTGGGGTATCTCATTGGTGGGATGATCATTGGGCCAGCCGGACTGGGATTAATTAAAGAACTTATTCAAGTAGAGACTCTGGCACAGTTCGGGGTTGCCTTTTTATTATTCGCCTTGGGTGTAGAATTTTCCTTTGCGGAACTCAAGAAGGTAAAAGCGATCGCTCTTGGTGGAGGTGGACTCCAGATTGCTCTGACGATTTTGGTTACGGTTTTAGTCTGTGGGCTAACAGGAGCCTGGGGAGCCTTACCCGCGAAGGGGATGTTTTTGGGGTGTATTCTGTCCTTGTCTTCTACAGCGGTTGTTCTCAAGTGCTTGATGGAGCGCAATGAAACAGAAACGCCTCACGGCCAAGTGATGCTAGGGATTTTGGTAGTCCAAGACTTGGCACTGGGACTAATGTTAGCAGTCTTACCAGCCCTCAACCAACCAGCAGAAACCATTGGCATCACCGTGCTAACAGCCCTAGCATCGATTGGTTTATTTGCCGCTGGCGCAGTAGCAGCAGGGATTTGGTTGATACCGCCTTTATTGCGACTGTTAGCCCGGACTGAAAGCAAAGAACTATTTTTATTGGGGGTTGTAGCTTTATGTTTGGGCATTGCTCTGTTGACAGAGCATTTGGGACTGTCTATTGAAATGGGGGCATTTGTCGCCGGTTTGATGATTTCTGAGGTGGAGTACGCCGATCAAACTCTGACTTATGTCGAACCCCTGAGAGATATCTTTGCCAGTTTATTTTTTGCCGCCATTGGGATGTTAATTGACCCAGTGTTTTTGTGGAACAACCTAGAATTGATTTTGGGGTTGGTGACACTAGTTTTCGTTGGTAAATTTTTGATTATCACGCCCTTAGTGAAACTGTTCCGCTATCCTTTGAAAACAGCCATAATCGCGGGTTTGGGATTGGCGCAAATTGGGGAATTTTCCTTTGTTCTCGCTAGTGAAGGGCAGTCTTTGGGGCTGGTATCCCGACAAATATACTTATTAATTTTGGGAACCACCGCAGTTACTCTCATGCTTACTCCCTTTGTATTGCGGTTAGTGCCATTTTTATTTAACTTTGCCGAATCAATGCCCTGGTTGAAACCATACTTAGAGGAACAAGAGGCGCGGGATGTGTCGGAAGATTTACCCTTTAAAGACCATGTGGTAGTCTGCGGCTATGGGCGAGTTGGCAAAAATTTGGTGAAGTTATTGCAGCAACACAACCTACCTGTTTTGGTAATCGACCAATCAGAGAGTAGAATTCAGCAGTTGCGTGAGGCTGGGGTGTCTTATGTTTATGGCAACTGTGTCAGTTTACACGTTCTAGAAACTGCTGGCGTGAATCATGCCAAAGGAATGGCGATCGCACTTCCAGATCCCATGAGTACTCGTCTTTGCTTGAAACGCGCTTTGGAATTGCGCCCAGAATTAGATTTGGTTGTCCGTGCTACCCAGGATAAAAATATTGAAGTGCTGTATCAATTGGGAGCTAGGGAAGTTGTGCAACCAGAGTTTGAAGCCAGCTTAGAAATGGCAACCTATTTATTAACTGGCTTAGGCTTGTTGTCGCCAGCTGTCGTCCAACGGGAAATGCAGCAAATCCGCAACGATCATTATTTAGATTTTCGGCCAGAGCGTTCTGCTAGTGAAGTGGCTCGTGATTTGCGCCAAGCAACCCGTGATTTGAATCAGCGCTGGTATCCCCTACCATCTGATTCGCCCTTAATTGGCATGAGCATAGAAGAAGCAGATATGCGCTACTTAACAGGAGCGAGTTTGATGGCAATTCGCCGCGCTAACGGTGATGAAATCGATTATCCCAATAATCAAACCAAATTGGAAGATGGCGATCGCCTGTTGATAGTGGGAGCAGATGAAGAACTGGCGGCTTTGGCAGAATTCGCTAAAGGACAAGCTGCTGTTCCCGGAGAAAATAGTGCTTGCCAGTGGATTGCAGTTAATGCAGATACACCAACGCTAGGTAAAACCTTTATAGATTTAGATATTGGAAAGCAATATGGAGTACAAGTACAGGCGATCCGGCGCGATGGTAAATTTATCCGCTATCCTGATGGCGGCATGGATTTGCGAGTTGGCGACCAAGTATTATTATGTGGTGGCTTAATAGGTCTGAGTCAATTACAACAGTTATTTGCCGTTGCTACTTCAGTACCCGTTTCTATTCCAATAGTGAAAACTGGTGAGGCAGAAGCGCTCAAAGAGATTCTACCTATAGATAATGTTCTTGATTAACTTCTCATTGCTAACTTGTTTTCGGCTTGATGTATGCGATCGCTTGTTTCCAAACTGTGGTTTGCTGATTGTTTTCATCAGCAATACAGATACACTGTGGATCTTGCCATAAAACCTTTCCTGTGAGCACATCCTGAGTCAGT
>JBGTMK010000895.1:0-3223 GCA_041743605.1 Nostoc sp. | reverse complement strand
TAAGTGGACTTCAGCTATGAGACTCGGAATTCATTCCGAGGCGGGATAGAAACGCAGTCCGAGATTTTTTAATAAAGATATGACTGCGACAAGACTTGTGTGTACACCGTAGCTCCTAAAAGGAGAGAGACTTTGAATTTCCCCCTTCCCGATGCGGGAAGGGGGTTAGGTTAATCGTTGCCTTTTCCACATAACGTGAAAAGTCAGGTCGCAGACAGACGCTTGCTTCTTTGCAGGAGTAAGCTGACTTCTACCGCTGCGCTATCAATGCTTGCTCTGTACTCTATTAATTACGAATTACGAATTAGTAGTTATTTCGGTAAATTTTTCAAATTTTGTTGCAAGTCAAGTAGCAGCAGTAGTTGGTGCTGTCACTTTTTGTTCACATTTTTTGGTAATAATGAAGATTGCTAGAGAAAGAGGTTACAGATTTTGATAGTAAACTTCTTGCTAACTTGGTTAGTTGCTGCTTTATCGCTATTGCTTACAGCCTATTTTGTACCAGGCTTTGAGTTTAACACTTTTGGCACAGCCGCAATTGCTGCGTTGATTTTAGGGTTAGTCAATGCAATTGTTCGACCTGTTTTGGTTATTTTGACACTTCCTTTTACTATTGTCACGCTGGGTCTGTTTCTCTTTGTTGTTAATGCGCTCATGCTTTTGATAGTAGGGTTCCTCGTTCCTGGATTTATTGTTGCTGGTTTCTTACCTGCGTTGTTAGCTTCAGTTGTTCTGACAATTGTTTCTACCGTACTAGGACTGTTAGTCAGAAATGTAACTTAAAATTGTTTTGTGTAAATCTTCATTAAGTCATCAAGGAGGCGTCTTTGACTGATAATCCACCTTCCTCTGCACGGCGCTCTAATGTGTCTCGACAAGAACTTGTGGAGTTAGTGCGATCGCAACTCGAAGTATTACTACAACAAGAAAATTTCCAGGGAGCGAAAGCTCTGTTAGTACCTGTACAACCTGTGGATATTGCCCAAGCTATTGAAGATTTGCCAAAAGCTATGCAGGCCATAGCTTTTCGCTTACTTTCAAAACAAGAGGCAATCGAAGTCTATGAATATCTCGACTCTAGTGTTCAGCAGTCCTTGATTGCAGAATTGAGGCATCAAGAAGTTCTCGACATTATAGATAAGATGTCGCCCGATGACCGAGCGCGACTATTTGACGAATTACCTGCTAAAGTCGTCCGCCGACTACTGGAACAACTCAGTCCAGATGAACGCGAATCCACTGCCCTACTTCTAGGCTACAAAGAGGGCACAGCTGGGCGGATCATGACTACAGAATATCTTTCTGTGAAGGAGGATTTAACAATTAGCCAAGCCATCGAGCGGGTTCGCGTTTTCGCTACTGCGGCTGAAACTATCTACTACCTTTACGTGACTGATAGAGAGCGCCGCCTTACCGGAACTCTTTCCTTTAGAGATTTAGTGATTGCCCAGCCAGAGCAAAGGCTGGGTGAAATTATGACCCGTGATGTAGTCTTAGTCCACACAGATACAGACCAAGAAGAAGTAGCGCGAGTCATCCAACACTACGACTTAGTAGCTGTGCCTGTAGTGGATACAGAACAGCGTCTAGTTGGCATTGTCACCGTTGACGACGTGCTAGATGTCTTGGAGCAAGAAACCACTGAGGACATTTACACTTTAGGCGGGTTGGAAGCTGGGGGCGATAGTTATTTCCAGACAAATATATTAACAGCAGCGCGTAAACGGGTTGTTTGGCTATTTGTTCTCTTAATTGCCAATACTGGCACTGCGACTGTCATTAGCTCTCAAGAAGATGTTTTAAAACAAGTTGTTGCTTTAGCTGCCTTTATTCCCTTGTTGATTGACGCAGGTGGAAATGTCGGAGCGCAATCTTCAACGGTGGTGATTCGAGGTCTGAATCTGAAGGAAGTTGGTATCAAAAAAGCTTTGCAAATAGTGACGCGGGAAACAATTACAGGGGCGCTATTGGGAGTGATGTTAGGAGTAGCAGTCATTATCTGGGCTTACTTCCTGGAAGGCAGTTTGCCAATCGCCATTACTGTAGGGATAAGTTTGGTAGCAATTACTATCATTGCAGCTTTCTCTGGTTCTGGTTTACCGTTTTTATTTGGTTCGCTCGGTTTAGATCCAGCCTTAATGTCAGCCCCATTTATTACTACTGCGGTAGATGTTTTAGGAGTATTTATTTATTTAATGATAGCAAGGGTAATTTTACAAATATGAGTAGACTGCCAACCAAACAATTTTAATTATGCGCTTAAGACAAGTCTGGAGACTCTTAAAAGAAACATTCTCAGAGTGGCAAGTTAACGAAGTATCTCTTTTAGCATCATCATTAGCGTATTACACAGTATTTTCTATTGCACCTTTAATGGTGATTATTATAACAATCCTTGGCGCAATTTATGGAGAAGCCACAGCCCAACAACAGATTGTTGACCAAATGACAGAAATAGTTGGTAAAGAAGCTGCACAATTACTTGCCACTGCGATCGCAAATTTAAGACAAGATGCTACCGGGGGATTATTACAACTAATTTTTAGTATTGGCTTTCTCATTTTTGGTGCTTCTGGAGTTTTTGCCCAAATTCAGTATGCGCTCGATAAAATTTGGGAAGTAAAACCAGAACCCAAACGGCAGATATTTCATTTCTTACGGAAACGGATTTTATCTTTTGCAATGGTGTTAGTCATTGCTTTTTTACTATTTGTTTCTTATATAGTCAGAAACATTTTATTCGTCATAGTTAATTACTTAAGCGATTTATTACCAGGCTTAAGTTTTCTGTGGCAATTTCTCAGCTTTTTACTTTCATTTGGTATTTTGACATTTCTATTTGCCGCAATATATACCATTTTACCCGACGCTCAAGTTGCATGGCGTTCTGCTGGAGTGGGTGCAGCCATTACCGCCATCTTATTTATGATTGGTCAGCTTTTCTTTGGGTTATTTCTCAGTCAGACTGATATTGGTTCTGCCTATGGTGTCGCTGGTTCATTTGTAATTATAACTACATGGATTTATTACGCCGCTCACATCTTATTTCTAGGAGCAGAGTTTACCAAAATTTACGCCAAAATGCAAGGTTCTCCGATTATGCCAGAAGAATATGCTATCCATACTTCCGGCAAAAATCAAAACGAATCTCAAGAACCTAATTCAGATGAACATAATAATCAACGCAGACCCAAGCGTTATCGATAAAAGCTTTATTTACTTT
>JBGTMK010000894.1:0-6251 GCA_041743605.1 Nostoc sp. | reverse complement strand
GCGTTTCAATCTGACAGCTACCATCTAAGTTTAATAAGAATTAAAACAAATCCGTTATAATCAAACCATTAACAATTCAAAATTCAAAATTAAGAGCAAGCGATCAAAGATTTACTATCCCAGTTTTACTCGGTTCCGTTGTTAAGAGAGATTGAAGAGCAGACAATCCAATTGAAACGACAGTATAAGATTAAGCTTCCTGATGCAATTATTGCTGCTACTACACTAGATAAAGACGCATTTTTAGTAACAAGAAATGCTAATGACTTTCAAGGAATTGCTGGACTAAAGATTGAAAATCCTTTTGTTAACTAAGGTAGGGGAAAAACGCTAGGATGATTATGATACAAGATGATGAAATACTTGACATTGTAGACGAAAGCGATTGCATTATTGGACAGAAGAAACGTTCGGAAATATATCACCAAGGACTATGCAATTTTAGAGTTATCAATGCTTTTGTTGTTAATTCATTAGGTCAACTGTGGATACCTCGGCGTTCTGCACACAAAAGTATCTTTCCCCTTTGTCTTGATGTCAGCATGGGGGGTCATGTTGAAACTGGAGAAACCTATGAAGATGCTTTACAACGTGAACTAAAAGAAGAGTTGAACTTAGAGTTAAACATGGTTAATGTTCGACTCTTGGGATATTTAAAACCACATCAGTATCAAGTATCTGCTTTTATGAAGGTTTATGAAATCAAATTAGATTGGAACCCAGAGTACAATAAAAATGATTTTATTGAAAGTTTTTGGTTATCTCCTGATGATTTAATAGAATGGTTGTATAGCGGTGAACCTGCAAAAAGTGACTTGCTCAAACTTGTGCAAACATTTTATAAAGAGCTGAATTCTTAATTAAATCGAAAAAACCGTCCAGTCTGAGTACAATTTGATTAGACATAGGTAAGCGTGATCTTCCATGACTCCAGCAACCGATATTCGTAGAAGAGCGATCGAACTGATTGAGCAGTTGTCAGAAGAGCGGTTAACTGCGGTAGTTCAATTATTAGAGTTTCTGTCTGAACCCTCTAAGTTTGCTGCATCCAATCCGATTGAGTTAGCCCTGGTTGAAGTCATCCAACGTCGCCTGACTCCTAATGAGCAGAAACGATTAGAAGAGTTACGCAAACGCGGTGAGTGGGGGGAACTCGCCGACATGGAACATGAAGAATTGATTACTTATGAGGATCAGCTAGAACAGTTGAGGGTAGAACGTCTGGAAGCTCTTATGGAATTAGCAAGGCTAAGGAATATGGATTTGCTGACCTTGAATCGTCAATTTGTCTCGGAATCTCAGTTATTCCATGCCGTTTGAATCTGAGAGAGTATCTGCTGCAATGCGACGAACAGTAGCCAGTAGAGCCAAAAATCTCTGTGAATATTGCCGATGTCCAGAAGAATTTTCTCCTGACAGCTTCACTATAGAACACATCAAACCTCGTCAGGCAGGTGTAGAAACGATCACAGAAAATTTAGCTTGGTCTTGTTATGGCTGTAATGGTCGAAAGCATACCAAAACCAGCCATTGTGATCCAGAAACAAAACTTGAGGTGGCACTCTTTCATCCTCGTCAGCAGCTTTGGTCAGAGCATTTTAGTTGGAACGATGATTTTACACAGGTTATTGGTAAAACTTCCTGTGGTCGAGCAACAGTGTCAGCTCTGCAATTAAATCGGGTTGGAGTCGTTAACTTGCGTCGCCTTTTGACCTCGGCGGGACTGCATCCACCGCCATAAAAATGTTGGTAGTGGTCAATATCTAGCGATCGCCAATTCTCATTTTAAGGTTTCATGACATTAAACTTAAACCCCTTGCAGCAAGCAAGGTTGATAAATTCCTAACCAATGCAGCCATCATCCCTGTAATTAATTGGGAGCTTTGTCAGGACATGACCTACACACTCACCAGCCAATCGCACACTACAGACCTACACTCGTCTGCAAACTTAACCCAAACCTGCCACTGCCCCAGGTATGCGTTCCAGAACGCTTTACCATCAGCAACGCCGATAAAAAAGCCAATTGTTTTGAGATTAATTGGATTAAATAGGCTAAGAGCCAGATTAGGAGAGGCTTTGAAACAGAGGTATAATTTTCTGTGACAAAAGTAACAGGGCAGTATAAGAAGCAAATGGTGAATAAAAAATGGGCAGTTAAACGATTGACAGTAAATCTCACGTCAACAGAAATAGAGAAATTGTCACAATACTGTGCAAAAACAGGAAGACCCTTTAATGATGTAATTCGGGAATTACTGCGTTCTTTAAAGGTTGAGAGTGAGGAAGCATCGGAAATTTTGCCAGATTCTAAAGCTTCAGAATTAGCTCGGCTTCCAAAATAAGTCAATAAATGAAGCAATAGATATTACAGGACTGTTCACCTACACTCACACTGAAATGATGCTTGAGGAATTAACAGTCAACTGGTCTTATCGAATGAGAAATCTACGCCATCCATTCAGTCCACTGTGGAGCATCTGTAACCAGTTGAGCAAATTTGTCAGGGTCAAGATCCTCAAACTCCAGCATCACACCGCAACGCTCATAAATTGTTAATCTACTGAGTAATTCTTTAACTGATTATACACCGTACTCCACTCGCTCAATCGCCAGCCGAGCGTAATATTTAACCCGCTTCCACCAAAAACCACTGAGTTCTTCATTACCGTCCATACCCCCCGATTATTACTTCCACTTTTATTAATGGGGTGTGGAGGGCGGGTTAATTCCATACTGAGTCTGTATTTTATCCGCATAAGCCGCATTTGGTTCAAGTGACTCTTAGGGATGTACTTCTAGCTTCAGAATCGTCCTCTTTTTACTACGATTTCCAACAGATGAATATTATTAGAAAGAGGAATGTTACATTATCTAAAGAATAGGGAATCCTAGATTTAAGTACCAAGCAAATCTATTAGTCAGTTAGACAGGATGAACTTTCAACAGCAAGGCATTCAATCCGGTAACAATTTTTCTGTAAACCAAGTGCTAAAAGTTGATGAAGTTAGTAGAAATGGTCAGGAAATCGAAAATCAATTATCAGAGCCAGATTTGAAACAGTTGCAAGATAAACTTTTATTACTTATAGAACGTAATCCTTTGCCTTTAATTGAGTGGAATACAGCGTTTCAAGTAATAGAATGGAATCTAGCTGCTGAACAACTATTCGGATACAGCAAAAGCGAAGTACTTGGTTGTCAAGTATCAGAAATAATTGTGCCAGAAATTGAGAGAGTACAAGCCATCAAAATAATGGAGTTATTAATTGAAGAGAAAGTGGGAGGTAATAATCTCAGTAAGAACCTGACAAAACATGGAATAGTAATTATTTGTGATTGGTGCCACACTCCGATAACTAACGTGGATGGCAAGGTAATTAGTATTGTCTCAACAGTGCAGGATATTACAAAAGTAAAGTCTTTTGAAAGCGCTCTGCGCGAAAACGAAAAGACATATCAGCAAATTCTTGATGCAATTACAGATATGGTACTGGTTAAAGGTGCTAAATCTCGAATAATTTGGGCAAATAAGGCATTTCGTGATTATTACGGGATGAGTGAGTCACAGCTTCAAAATATGATTGATGCACCTTTCAGCGAACCAGACCATACCTTGCAATATATCAAAGATGATGCTTACGTATTTGAAAGTGGACAGACCCTAGAAATTCCCCAAGAGCCAGTAACTCGGTACAATGGCGAAGTACGCCTATTCCATACAATCAAGTCTGCGATCCGCAACGAACTAGGTCAAGTGATAATGACTGTTGGTGTAGCTCGTGATATTAGTGAGCATAAACAAGCCGAGAAAGAACAGGCGAAGTTGTTGGCAATTCTAGAAGCAGCACCAGACTTTATCAGCACTGCTGACTTAACTGGGCAGGTTCTTTACTTTAATAAAGCAGCTCGTAAAATGTTGGAGCTAGGGGAAGAAGAATCGCTTCATGGGAGAAAATTGTCCCAAAATCATCCGAAATGGGCAAATGAGATTATCCAGAATCAAGGATTACCAGAATCAGTTAGAGTCGGTGATTGGGTTGGGGAAACGGCTGTTTTAAAAGCAGATGGACGAGAAATTCCCATATCCCAGCTGATTATTGCTCACAAATCACCTGAGGGGGAAGTTGAATATTTCTCGACCATCGCAAGGGATATCAGCGAACTCAAAGCTGCGGAAGAAACTTTGGTGCAAAAAGCGGAAGATTTAGAGCTGACTCTTAAAGAACTTCAAAGCACCCAAGCTCATTTACTTCAAAGCGAAAAAATGTCCTCTATTGGTCAATTGGTTGCTGGAGTAGCGCACGAAATGAATAATCCTTTGGGCTTTATTGCTGCCAGTGTAAAACAAGCTAAACCTACCTTTGCTGATATTGTTGAGCATTTAAAGCTTTATCAGAAAAAGTTCCCCGCTCCGGGAGATGAAATTCTCATCCATGCCGAAGAAATTGACTTGGAATATAGCTTATCAGATTTACCCGAAATGATTGATTCGATGACGATAGCCTGTGACAGACTGAAAGATATCAGTACCAGTCTCCGCACTTTCACCCGTGCTGATCAAGACTACAAAATACCTTTCAATATCCACCAAGGCATTGATAGTACCATTCTAATTCTCAAACATCGTCTGAAAGCAAATGAGCAACGTCCGAAGATTGAAGTTATCACAAACTACGCTAATTTACCTGAAGTAGAATGTTTTCCAGGTCAATTAAATCAAGTATTTATGAACATTTTAGCAAATGCTATTGATGCCTTGGATGAATCAAATACAGACCGGAGTTTTGGGGAGATTAAAGCCAATCCTAATCGGATTATGATTACCACCTCATTGGAAGACAAAAAGGTTGAGGTGAAGATTGCTGATAATGGTCAAGGGATGAGTGAATCAATTAAACAAAAAGTATTTGACGACTTGTTTACTACCAAAGGTGTTGGTAAAGGAACAGGATTAGGATTAGCGATCGCTCAGTCAATTGTTATAGAAAAACATGGTGGAACTTTGGATGTGAATTCTACCTTGGGTGTTGGAACAGAATTTGTGATTACCTTACCGATTCTGGCTCAGGCTCAAAATTAACTTGATCGAAAGTGTGATTTCAGTTAACAACCACCACCCAATCGCACATCACAGACCTACACTCGTCTGCAAACTTAAGCCAAACCTGCCACTGCCCCAGATAGCCATTCCAGTAAGGCTCACCATCAGCCACCCCAACAGAAGAGCCAACTTGGGAGAGTAACTGATTGTAGAACGAGCCAGCGCTGTCCAAGCCTTGCTGCAATTTCAGTTTCAGCCCTTTCCAGGCCTGCTCTTGGGGACTGCACACTACCTCTTCTAATATTTGGGAGGTTGTGTCAATGACTTGTGTCGATAAAACTATATTATTAGTGACTGACACCAACTCATAAGAAAACGCTTCGTCCCGATTTAACCACTGCCCGAAAATTGAATCACGCTGATCATCAGGGGCAACAAACCGATAAACGCACTCCCGATTTTCACGCTTACCCAATCGACCAACATAGTCTAACTTCAAATCAATTTTGGCAAGTAACTTCTGTGCGATCGCTACTGGGGTCAGTTTTTCCGATATGCTGACATTCAAGTAATTTTTGATAACGTGCCGATGCTTTACAGCCAGGGCTTTAAACTCCACCATCTTCTCGTCACTGCCACGTAGCTGAACATCTGGTGTAAGAAACTGCAACAGATTGAGATTTTCCAGTAACAACACAGCAGGTAATAACTGCCCCTTGTTAAAATCTGGTTTCCAAACTGAATTCTCCCCCAATTCTAACTGCGCCTTAGCTCGTTTAGTATCACGGTTAGTCAGAAATTCCCGTCCCAGTGTCAAATAATAGTGCATCCGCAGTTGAGGATACCAGCCGTCGTCATCCTTCTCAACCAAATCAGGGGTTACGTCAATTTCGTAGCGACGAGACAATTCAGCCTTGCGTTGCTGGTGTCGTTCAGTTTTCGTTTTGGCACGTTTATCTTGCAGCTTCTTCAATTCAGTTGGGGAGAGTTCATCAGAATCCGCGATCGCTTCACACTCCGCAGCATACAATTCAACAGACGCGGCTTTAACCGACTCGATTACAGCCCCGCCCTCATCATCCGATGCATCGTCAGCATCAATAACGGTGTACCCATCCTCGACCAAACCCGCAACCACCGATTCTCTATAACGCCGCATCTCAACGTTGATGACAGAACCACGCTTACCCCAAGTCTGCAATGACTCC
>JBGTMK010000893.1:0-3510 GCA_041743605.1 Nostoc sp. | reverse complement strand
TGGGAGGATACTAAATAAGCATTTACTGGCACCGATAACTCAATCTCCGCCAAGCGCTCATCCAAATGTTGCACTCCCATAAGATGATGCAATATCCGTTCATCAATCCGCAATGGATTGGTAGTGAGAGTATTTCCTGCTCCAACTTCAATCAATCGCCATCGGCGTAACGAGGCCTTAGGCATCAGCGCACTCCAATGCGGTTCTGCTAACACTTTCAAAGCCAAACTAAAAGTGGGATAGTTTTGCTGATGATCGCCTTGAGCCTTAGCAAACAGTGATGACCAACTCCGATCCAATTCTCCACCTGCACATAACAGTAATACATTGCGTTCAAATAAAGACAAGTCGAAAATATTGCATACCTGCTCTAACGCAGAGGATTCCAGTGAATCATCTGTAGGGTAATGAAAATTTTCCCTATCTCCACCAAAGTTTTCGAAATCAGCTTTGAATCGTCTGCTTTCTTTCCATCGCTCCATTTTCCCATTGTTTACAGCCTCTCCCACTTGATGAATATGATGTTGTAGGGCTTCCTCTACATGGCTGATTGCCTTCATTAGATAAGATTGATTAGCTTCTAACCAATTGTCATTTATTGTATGGATTGATAAGTCAGTAGACATATTTAAAAATCTCTGTGTAAAGCTTGATTATTATCTAGATACTGATATTATTCATATACAAGAATTTTGCTGACTATATTTTATATCAGTATCTCGACGAATGAGATTAAGAAGCATCTAGCGCCCTTCTTTACTTACTACACCAAAGCAAATGTATCTGATAACTAACTCATTTGGTTATTACTATAGGACTCCTATTTGATTTTTGAACAAAACTCAGTACACCTTAGTTCTCTGTAATCCTCTTGGGTATTGCTTTTTGCCTCTTGCCTGTGTACGCAAACAATTTCAGGAATCAAACCGGATTCCTATATATCTCAACTGGCTCTCGGGTCGTTTAGCTTTGCATCAGTAGTTGTAGTGCTTTTTTTTGCAGCAATTGAATTTGTGCTGGTAAGAACTCTGTCACTGAGTAGACAAGGGTAAAAAAACATTTTATTTTTTAAGGTAGCAACACCTACGAATCGATCATTAAACATCTCCGAAAACGTTCAAAGCCATTATGTGGCTAGGCTGTAGTCCGTAAATGCAATCATCCTAAATTAGATAGTCTGTACGAAAAAATAAGGCTTTGAGATATTTACTATTGATAATTAGGGAAAAACATCTAGTTATATGCGTTAATTTTAACCTTCTCCTAATATTTACAGGCGAAAAACACTTAAGTTTGGAGAACTGTTTAAAATTATTATTTTCAATCTCACTTTGTTGATATATTGCTAATTGAAAAGCCGCGCATATTGCTGCATGGACAGTAATTAGCTCTTGCTGGCAACGATGAATTAGTGTGGTAGTTTCTTCTGTTGAGAGAGACCATGAAAGCAGATGTGGGTGAAAATTTTCTGGTAAGATAGGCTTTATACTAAAGTCAGAAAAACCCTTGAATTAAAAGCCCGATCGCACTAGTCAATCTCCTTGCTCTGTTGGACGTATTAGAATTTCATTGACATTAACATGAGGTGGTTGTGTTAGTGCGTAGATGATCGTATTGGCAATATCTTCACTGCTAAGATTTTTCATGGATTGATAGTAATTCTGTGCATTCTGTTTTACTTCTGGGTTTGTAATATGGTTTGTAAGTTCAGTCTCCACCAATCCTGGTTCAATGCTGGTGATGCGGATATTATTTTTATAAACTTCCTGGCGCAACGCCTCAGAAATGACATTTACTGACCATTTTGTAGCACAGTAGACAGCAAAACCGCCTTTTATCACACGTCCTGCAACAGAGGACACATTAATAATATGTCCACCACCTTGAGCTTTCATAATTGGTAAGACGCGATGAATACCATATAGCAATCCCAAAACATTCAAATTAAACATCCGCCGCCAGTCTTCTGTATCTGCTCCTTCAATTGGCCCCAGAAGCATCACACCAGCATTATTAATCAGAATATCTACCGTTCCCCATTTGGCTTGAGTTTGCTCAATTACCTGCTGAACTTGTGCCTCATCACTAATGTCTGCAACAATCGGCAATACTTGTCCGTCTTTTTCTCGAATCCTTTGAGCAAGGGCTTCTAAGCGATCGCTCCGTCGAGCCGTAATCACAACCTTTGCACCTTCTATACTTAGCGCGATGGCAGTTGCTTCACCGATCCCAGATGATGCACCTGTAACAATCGCAACTTTATTAGCTAATTTTCCTGTCATATATCTATTCAGTGGCTTATAATTTAACAGTTGAATGTTTGAGAAAATAACTAGGGATTGATTCCAGCATATAGTTTTCCTTGGCTTCAATCAATACCTAATGAGGATTGTGGAAGCTTTTTCAGCTACCGAAATACTCAGTTTGTTAGTAGCATTTTCTGCTTTTAATTACTTTCACGTAAATGTAATTGAACTGGAACACCTTGTTTTGAGCGCAGTGTCAAAGTTGCCCAAGGTATGAGTTGAAAATCTGACCTTGGTGTCAGATGGAACTTTTGAGCAATAGTTGCAACGATCAATACCATTTCCATCTGTGCAAAACTTTTACCGATGCAAATACGTGGGCCACTGCCAAATGGAAAATAAGCTCCTTTTGGCAACCGCTTTTCCAAACCGTTAATCCAGCGACTGGGATTAAACATATCTGGTTGTTCAAAGTAATGCGGATGTCGATGCATTATCCATGCACTCATCAAAACTGTAGATCCTGCCGGGACTTTGTACCCATCAATTTCGTAATCTTGAGTAGTAATACGGGGCATAATTGCGACCGGAGGATAAAGCCGCATTGCTTCCTTAATTATCGAATCTGTATAACGCAAGTGTGGTAGGTCAGCAACTGAAGGACACCGACCACTCAATACCTCGTTTAACTCCGCCACTAACTTGGTTTGTACTTCTGGATGTAGCGATATCAGCAGAAAAGTCCAAGATAAAACAACGGCTACTGCTTCTTGTCCTGCAAAGAGTAAAGATACAACTTCGTCTCTGAGTTGTTGATCACTCATTTGACTATTATCATCTTCATCACGGGCTTGCATTAGCATGGAAAGCAAATCACCTGAGTCTTCACCAGTTTGTCTGCGCGACTGAATCAAAGAATAAATATATCTATCCAACTCTTGAATAATATGCTCGTAACGTAAGTTACTTGTTGCTGACTGCTCCTCTGGGTCATTAAATCCTGCTTGAGGTTTACTATCAAACAATTTTGAAGATACGCCTAAAATATAACCTATGTCTTGAGCCTCTTTTTCACTTAGCTCGTGGTTAAAAAGCACTTTCCAGATAATATCCAAAGTAAGGCGCATCATATCTGGCTGAAGATTACGGATTTCGCCATTTTGCAAAGTACCGAGCCAGTGTTTAGTATAGGCTACTATGGTGTCACCAAAACTATTAATCCGCTTATGATAAAAGACTGGTTGAGTAATGCGTCGCTGATGAA
>JBGTMK010000892.1:0-2450 GCA_041743605.1 Nostoc sp. | reverse complement strand
TGATTACAAATTCATCAAGCAGTATTTAGCCCAGTTAGAGAGAGCAGAAGATAGAAAATTCCGCATTGCCTATTACCAAAACCAAAGCGGCGCTCCCAGAAATGCTCAGTGCAATGTCACCCATTTGCTCAAGCTCCTTTACTGCCTTGATAGAAATAAATACAATCCCGACGGCAATAAACGAACCAAACACCCAGTAGGGATGAGTCTTCCAAGTAACATTACAGACGCAGAAAGGGAAAGATTAACTGCACTTTTGCCTTTGTTAACTCATGCTCTGTGGATAGAGCAAAGACTCTACGAAATAATCCAAGACCATATCAGCAGCCCCAGAAGAAAGGGTGCTAACGATTTAGCATCAATAGATATACGTAAAACTACGTTGTTGCCTGACAGTAAATACTCTTTTGGGTTTGGTGCGCCAACCGACTTGGCATTACCAATAATTGCGTCTTATCGGGTATTTTTGGACAAGGACTATAAATGGATTCTGCCGTTTAACGAATTTGCTGAAGATTTTCTCCAACACTTGTGGAATAACTATTTCCGTAAATACTTAGTATCCGAGAAAACAGCCGGGAATACAGTCGGCACAAAAATTAGCCGCAACCAAGAGATTTGGGAAAGTTTGTATATCTCTGCACAAAGTTATCTAAATCAGCACTTGGTGAAAATGGTCAACTCCAGTAAGGAAGAGCCAGAAGCGAAGGTGACACAAAGTATTAGCAAGAGGGGAAAAGGGAAAAGGGGTGAACTCAACGCAACCACTGGAAATTAACTGTATCTCTGGCAACTCCATCTCTTCCCCAAGTTCCCCAAACTCACTTTTGCTCTGAAAGCTTGACAGGTGGTAAGCGAACACTCAGGTTACGGGCGTAAACTTTGGTGAAGTACTGGACATTCGGCTGTGGGCGATCGCTCTTTTCTAACAATGACAGCAGCCGCATCGCCTGTATATGAGTTTCGCGTATAAAGTTATGTTAAAGTGTGTGCGAGTCGGAAGTGCGTTTTCCTAAATGCGAATGCTATTAATAGCCAATACTGTTTTTGAAATAGGAATTGGTTGCGTATTTCTCTTCTTTCCAACTTTGCTTAATCTGGATAGCCAACTGTCTATTTCTTTAGTGCGGGTAATTGGATGCGGTGCTTTGTCTTTAGGGACTTTGAGTTTTTTAATGCTGGATTTAACTGATAAAAAAGAACTAAAACCGGGATTAATCGCTTTGTCTATTTTTCATAGTCTGGTATCGATCGCTCAAATTTACAGTTTTGTTGGCAGCATGATTAATACACTTATAATCATTGTACATTCAATATTTGCAGTGTTATTTACCAGTGTTTTATGGCAACGAATTAGATAAATTTAAAAGTGCTTCAGTTAATAACACATCTGTGCCTGGGCGATCGTTTTGCGACGCCGAATAGCCCGTCGTAGACATCGCTCTATAGCTGAATAAACTCCGTTCTTCGTCTATTAAATAAAGGAGTTCACAACCTCATGTCAATTCATAACTTTACTCTCTCCCGTCACTTATTACGCAACTTGTCCATCATTTCGCTGATTTTTTTACTCCTATACGGTGCATCTCGTGTGATACTTCCTGCTCCCGCCACTGATATCTCGAATGCTGCACCGCAGGGAAAGCAAGTAGCGGTTTTCGCTGGTGGGTGCTACTGGGGAATGGAAGCAGTTTTTGAGCATCTATTAGGTGTTTCTGAGGTCGTTTCTGGCTTTTCTGGAGGCGATGCAAGAACCGCAGACTACACACTTGTCAGTGCTGGATTAACTAATCATGCTGAATCCGTAAAAATCACTTACGATCCATCAAAAATATCATATAACCAGCTTTTGAAGGTCTACTTTTTGGTAGCGCATAATCCAACAGAGGTAAATCGACAAGGCCCAGACTCAGGTAAGCAATATCGTTCGGCGATCTTTTTTGCTAACGATGAGCAAAAACAGGCTGCACAAGAATATATCGCTCAACTCAACAAATCACGAATCTTCGACAAGCCGATTGTGACAAAATTAGATCCTTTGAAAGGTTTTTATCAGGCTGCGGCATACCATCAGAATTATATAGTGCATCATCCGAGTGATCGCTATGTGGTAGTGAATGACTTGCCGAAGCTGGCTAAACTTCAAGCAAAGTTCCCTGATATGTATAGCAAGTAAGGAAATTTACAGCATTCGATTTTTAACATCCTCTCAATCCAGTAAAAGATTAGCCCATCCTGTAAGACGCTCGTCCATGCTTCTCCAGATATTGCTGATGATACTCTTCCGCTCTATAAAATTGTGATGTAGGTACAATCTCCGTCACAATTGGATTTTTGTGATAACGAGAACTATTTTCAAGCTGCTCCTTGGAGGCTCTTGCTAATAATTCCTGCTCTGGAGTGTGGAAAAATATCACTGACCGATATTGATAACCAACATCTAGCTCCTG
>JBGTMK010000891.1:0-28355 GCA_041743605.1 Nostoc sp. | reverse complement strand
CCTCAGAATAAATTCTGAGGCTAATAGCAAAAGTCCACTAAAGTGGACTAAGAAAGGCTTTTAGTCCACTTTAGTGGACTTGGGCTATTAGCCCGGAACTTTAGTTCTGGGCGGTTTATGTCTAGAACGAAATAGCCCTGTGCCGTAGGCTAGCTAACGCACCTGAGATTGTTGATGGTCCGGCGCTTGGCGACAATACGCCATACATTAAAATTCCTTAACATAGCTGGAAATATTAGCACCGACTTACTTATCAATACGCTTGGGTTAAGCGCTACTTGTACAAAATCGTGGGTTTTTGAGACGCGATAAATCGCCGTCTCTACAAGGGTTTGTGTTTCCTAGTATAGTGAGGTACAGCTTAACCTCATCCTCATAAATCTGTGCTTTATGTCCCCTCTTCTTAGTAAGAAGAGGGGCTGGAGATGAGGTTTTGATGTGTACTTTATGTTTCTGGGAATCACTATAAAGTTGAGCTAAGAGTAACGGCTAATTTATCAGCAATTCCCGCAATCCAGTTTTCATCTTGTTTGGTGTAACTACGAGGAGCATTCGCTGCCAAAATTAGCGCACCTTGGTTGCCAATAGGTTGACAAATTACACCTTGAGTATTTTCTGGTAAATAATCAAATTCAACTCTACCTGGATATATTTTTAGAGCGACTAGATAAATCGGTTTTTGTTTTTCGAGTACCTGTTTTAAGATTACTCCTGGTACAACTTCAGATTTAGTACCCAGAATACCGCGACGCAACAAAACTTTACCTTGATAAAAAACCACAAGCGATCGCGTGACTGTATTAGTTAACAATAAATGAGATGCCCACGCTAGCTCTGTTTTCACTGTATCTGGTAAATCAGCTGCTAGTACAAAACCTTCTTCTCCAATTAGTTCTACAATATCAGGCGATCGCGGCTGAACTTGCTGCCAAATTAAACCCGTCAAAATTAACACCGCGCTCAAAATCACGCCCACCACATCACCACGCGATTGAGACTGGGTTAATTCTGGTGTCAATAAACGGTTAATCAGCAAAAGCACAGCGCCTAGCCCACCCACGACAATGGGTAGACGCCGCAAAACTCGATTGTCATTTGTCATTTGTCATTTGTCATTTGTCATTGGGCATTGGGCATTGGACAATAATTAAAGTTCTTCTCCCCCTGCCTCCCCTACTTCCCCTACTTCCCCTGCCCCCTGCTCCCTGCCCCCTGCCCCCTGCCTCATCTCCTCACTCCTCCCCTGGTTCAATAATCCGCTGGAAAAGATAACCAGTACCCCGCGCTGTAAGAATCAATTCCGGGTTACTGGGATCGTCTTCTAACTTTGCCCGCAAACGGGATATATGCACATCTACTACGCGGGTATCCACATGACGTTCTGGTGTATAACCCCAAACTTCCTGCAAAATTTCCGAACGAGAAAAAGCTTCTCCAGAGCGACTGACTAACAGCTCTAACAAGCTGAACTCCATACCCGTCAATCGAATTCGCTCATCGCCTTTGTAGACTTGTCGCTTATTCGTATCGATTTTAATATTAGCGACATGGATTACCCCAGAACTGGGAATGCCAGAAGCACCGTTTTTATCTACCCGCCGCAGCACTGAGCGAATCCGGGCTTCTAGCTCCTTGGGGGAAAATGGTTTAACTACGTAGTCATCAGCACCCAATTCTAGCCCGGTGATCCGATCGGCTACATCACCCAAGGCTGTTAGCATAATAATGGGGACATCTGATTCTTTTCGTAATTCTTGACATACACCATAGCCGTCTAGCTTTGGCATCATTACATCTAAAACTACTAGGTCAGGCTCAGTTTTGCGAAAAGTTTCCAAAGCTTCTTCCCCATCGCCAGCCGTCACTACATCGTAGCCAATCATGGAAAGACGCGTTTCCAAAATCCGGCGAATGCTGGCTTCGTCGTCTACCACCAAGATTTTTTCTTTATGGCTTTCCAAGTTTTTCAACGCTCCTTGACTAAAAATTTACATGATTAATTTTTAATACCATATTATTAAGATATCATTCCATCAATTGATTTGGAAAAAGCTCCAAATACTACTATTATTGGTTTTTAGTTTTTTTCAAGAATTAAGTAAATATTAAGATTATTTAATAAGATTTAAGAATGGCAAAGCCAAAAACCTTTTTCACTTGTAATGAATGTGGAGCAGAATCGCCCCAGTGGTTTGGTAAGTGTCCAGCTTGCGGTACTTATAACTCTCTAGAAGAACAAATTTCTATCCAATCCTCAGTAGATGTACCCAGTCGAGGGGGGGTAAGTAGTTGGCAATCCGCTCAAGGCAATGGTAAATCTCACAATAAACCAGCTAAAGCGCGAGCCTCTTTAACATTCGATCAAATTACCGATCGCCAAATTGCCCGCTGGGAGTCTGGTTATGGAGAATTAGATCGGGTGCTTGGAGGTGGGGTTGTCCCTGGCTCTATGGTGCTAATTGGTGGCGATCCGGGTATTGGTAAATCGACTTTATTGCTGCAAGTCTCTAATCAATTAGCACAGAAATATCGTATCCTTTACGTAACTGGTGAAGAATCTGGACAGCAGGTAAAATTACGAGCTTCCCGTTTGGGAGTATCAAAAACCCTAAGTTTGGCTAATGAGGAGAAAGCTGAAGTAGTAGTAGATCCTACACTTCCCATAGACCCTGACAGTATAGGTGCAGATTTATATGTATTACCAGAAACAGATTTAGAAGAAATTTTACGGGAAATAGATTCTCTTAAGCCAAACGTGGCGGTGATTGATAGTATTCAAACGGTATTCTTTCCGGCGCTGACTTCTGCACCAGGTTCGGTGGCTCAGGTACGGGAATGTACAGCAGCATTGATGAAGGTGGCGAAGCATGAAGATGTCACCATGCTGATTGTGGGGCACGTCACTAAAGAAGGAGCGATCGCTGGGCCAAAAGTTTTAGAACATTTAGTAGATACAGTATTGTATTTTGAAGGCGATCGCTTTGCCTCTCATCGGTTATTACGCACAGTTAAAAACCGCTTCGGCGCAACTCACGAAATCGGCATCTTTGAAATGGTTGCAGATGGATTGCGGGAAGTCTCCAATCCCTCAGAGCTATTTTTAGGCAACCGTGATGATCCTGCTCCTGGTACTGCCATTGTTGTTGCTTGTGAAGGCACTCGCCCCATTGTTGTAGAATTGCAAGCTTTGGTTAGTCCCACCAGTTACCCTTCTCCTCGTCGCGCTGCCACTGGTATAGATTACAACCGTCTGGTGCAAATTCTCGCCGTCTTAGAAAAACGGGTGGGAATTCCCATGTCCAAGTTAGATTCCTACGTTGCTTCTGCGGGCGGGTTGAATGTGGAAGAACCGGCGGTAGATTTGGGAATTGCGATCGCAATCGTTGCCAGTTTCCGCGATCGCATCGTCGATCCCGGTACAGTATTAATCGGTGAAGTTGGGTTAGGCGGACAAGTGCGATCGGTTTCCCAAATGGATCTGCGGTTGAAAGAAGCAGCTAAGTTGGGATTTAAAAGAGCGATCGTGCCCAAAGGGACAAAATTTCCCGACTTAAATATTGAGATATTACCAGTATCTAAAGTAATAGATGCGATTATCGCCGCCATCCCGCATCAGGAATTGACAGCCGACGATTTAGAACCCGATGAAGATGAGTAAGGATAACGGGGGAGATGAGGGAGAATAACTCCTAACTCTTCACTCCTAACTCAACAGTCCCTTTTACACACCAAAGGAAAACCCACGATGACAACCCTCACCCAAGACTACCAAATAACTTGGGAAAAACTACCCGATGATTACAAACTCCCAGACGATCCAGTGGACAACATCAACCAACCAGCCTTGGCTGCTGCACTCACAGAAAGCCTACAATTAGCCGGAAAAATTTCAGCTAACGCCCTAGCAACAACTAATTACGGTATTTGTGCCACTCTAAACAACAAAATGGTCATTAAAGCCCCTGATTGGGCTTTCATTGCCAAAATTAATGTTAGTAGAGAAGAAGTAATACGCAGTTACACACCTCAACTACAGGGTGACATTCCCGTAATTGTGATGGAATTTGTTTCCGATACACAGGAGACAGAGTATTCTATCAAAGCAACATATCCCCCAGGAAAATGGTTTTTCTACGAGCGCATTTTAAAAGTACCAAACTACATCATCTTTGAGCCAGATAGCGGCAGTTTAGAGATGTATCGCTTACAAAACGAACAGTACATTTTGCAAGAGTCTGATGAAAATCAACGCTACTGGATAGCAGAAATGAATCTTTACCTTGGAGTGTCGCAAGGTAGTCGTGAAAACCGCACAGGAAAGTGGTTACGATGGTGGGATGAACAAGGAAACCTTTTACCTTGGGGAACAGAATTAGCCGAACAAGAACGCCAACGCACTGAACAAGAACGCCAACGTGCTGAACGACTAGCAGCACAATTGCGGGCGGCGGGAATTGAACCGGAAGATTAGACTTCCTGTAAATAATTTAGGTTTGCTAGATTAGCGAAAAATTTGCTAATCTAGCATTTTTTTTAGAAAGATAAAATTTTAAATACTACCAATTACAGCCAAAAGTTGAGAGTATTTTTGTTAATTATTATTGCTAATATTACCAAAGCTAAGGCTAATTTATTCCTGTTGAAACTTGAAAATTATTAATAATAATTTTCAAGTTTATAGTTCAATACAGTTCAGATCAGACCAAAACACTTGTAGAGACGGCGATTTATCACTTCTTCAAAGACTAATTACCTACACCAATAACCCTTAACTGAACCGTATTGGTTTATAGTTGGCAGAAACTGCTCAAGCCAAACGAAAAGCAGAACAATTAGCAGAACGTTTGCGTCAGTTAGGCGTGAATCCTGATGAACTAGATGAATTATTGTAGCTTCGGGAGTCTTTTCTGATACGCAGTATCATTTTCTGCTTTTGAGGAATCATTTATACTGAAAACTTTGATAGCCGATGCTGAAACAGTTATTTGATAACGATAATTGGCTCTCAGAAAGATTAATTTTTGAGAGCGATCGCATATTCAGCACTTGAAATACATATAATATTTTCTTCAGGAAGTGTATAGCATCCTTAGTTTTTCAGAAAAACCATGATGTCACGCTATATTCTTACCGTTACCAAACTCAATGTCAATTGGGTTACTAACGGTAAGAGAAAGTTCACCAGCAAATCCAACAGGCGATGCCCTGAACATTTGCAGATATTACCGCAGACACTGGTTATGTTGCAGCTGCTAAAATACCTAAGTATGAGTAGTATGATCAAACTACCCAGGTAAAAATTGTCTATTTGGTTACACAAGACCATCAAAAGATTGTAGAAAAGTGTATTTCCTTGTCTCGATAGTGGTGCTAACCTCAATTTGAAGGATGTTATCAGCCTTTATCTGCTAGAGTTTCTTACTTTCAGCAAACTGAATAATCTATCAATAATAAAATCGCTAGGAGTGCGATGAGATGTCACAGTCCAATATGACAAGGCCAGAAATAGCTGCTGGAACTCTAATCGATAACCGCTATATTATCCAAAAACTTCTAGGACAAGGAGGATTGGGAAGAACGTACTTGGCCTTTGACACTCGTCGGTTTGATGAACCTTGTGTTCTTAAAGAATTTGCACCCATTGGCACAGGGGACAGTGGACTAGAACAATATCGTAACTTATTTAAAAGAGAGGCAAAAATTCTTCATCAATTGCAACATCCTCAAATTCCCAAGTTTTTGGCTTGCTTTGAAGGAGATGGTCGGCTATTTTTAGTACAAGAGTATGTTGACGGTAAAACATATTCTAGACTGCTAGGAGAGCTTCAACGTCAAGGTAGAAATTTCTCTGAAAAAGAAGTTATTCAGTGGCTAACAAATTTGCTGCCTGTTTTAGAGTATGTTCACCGCCACAACATTATCCATCGAGATATTTCTCCTGACAATATTATGTTACCTGCTGGCAAGAATTTGCCAGTGCTGATTGATTTCGGTGTAGGCAAGCAAATTGCTGATATGAACGAAGGAAAAAGTTCTAACCACCAGGTAACATTTGTTGGCAAAATGTCCCTTGTAGGCAAAGTGGGATATGCTCCCCGCGAACAGATTAGCTTGGGTTTATGTTCCCCTTCTAGTGATCTTTATGCTTTGGGTGTAACAGCTATTGTACTACTCACAGGTAGAGATCCATCTTTACTAATGGATCAGTATTCACTTGAGTGGAACTGGCGTTATTATACCTATGTTACTGATGGGTTCGCTCAAGTACTTGATTGCATGTTGGCAGATAGGCCTAACAAGCGATACCAAACAGCCAGAGAAGTTCTAAGAGATTTAGAGCATATTGGAGAGCCAGAATTACCAATGTCTCCTGCAATCATCGTCGATGATTTACCTGCCACGGTATTTAATCCTGAATTTCAGGCTATGTCGGCAATATCGCAGTCATATAAGCAACCTGGGGAAACAATTTTTAGTTCACCTAGTTCACAAACTGGGCGAATTGAACAACAACAACCTTCCCTCCAACCAGCATTTATCAAAAATTGTCACCAAGGGTTAGCCTACCACATCGGCCCAATGGCAAATATGATTATAGAAGAAATATTAGATGAGAATCCTTACATTTCACCTGAACAGTTTATTGAACTTATAGCTAGGCAAATTCCTGACTTTCAAGCAGCTATTGAATTCAAAAAAAGCTTATTATTATAGAGATTTAGACACTACGAATTTAAGAATAATTTGATAAAAGTGGCAGTTTGGCAGTATCTAAATACCCATTAAGAATTACCTTCGCGAGTCCTCTTACTCTTAAGCAAGCTAGGCTTTTAGAGTCTGTCTTCGACACACTGTTCGCGTTCGTACAAAGCGTAATTATGAATTACGTTAGCGAGTCTTCTCCAAAGGGGAAACGCCAAAGGCGATAGCGCAGCCTTAGCGAGTCTTCTCCCTTGGCGCTAGCCTCTCCCTTTGGGAGAAGGGGAGACGCAATCATGCGAACGAGCGTCATTACGAATTACGAATTACTTCAATCCCCTGTACTTCCCTGAGTGCGTTTAATTCTTTTCATTGCCATTTCTAAACTTAACTGCATTCGTTTAAAGGCTTTAGCTAAATTACCGATTTCATCATTAGACATCTGTTCAAATTCAACTTCCATGTGTCCGGTGCTAACTTCTTCCGCTATGCGAGTCATACGTTTGAGAGGGATAACAACTTGTCGATTTAAGAATAAATTGACTAACAGGATAGTCACTATAAATATAGTTGATACAATCAGGATAATAAGTAAGGAAGACTGATTTGCTTTGTTGATTACATTATTTGCAGGTACTGATACAATCTGAGCGCCAACAATCTCATTAAGCTTCCACCCAAATCCATTAGCTGCACCATAAAGAGCAATCATACTTTGAGGTGCAGCTTCGGGTACACTATGACAGACCAGACAACTTTGTTCAGAAACTGGCAAGGGACGAGCAATATAAAAAATATCCCCACCAGGAATTGAACGAAATCCACTCACTTCTTTAAGGTCTGATTTATTTCTGAACCTTTCTACAATTTCCGTCTCAAAACTATCAGCCTTATCTCGAAGATTAGTGGGATTGAGAGTTGCTTCTTTGTAAAAAAAGTCACGGTAGTCTGTTGTTTTCCGTAAGATATCAAAGACTTCCCGTGCTGAGTATGCAGGTACACTTTGCGGCAAAAACTCAGTAGCCAATTTATCAGCTAGCTCTGGATTGACTTGGGTACTAGTATATTTCCGAACAGAACTCATGGTTTCCATGAGCATGACACCTGTTGAGCTAATATCTTGTTTAGCATTCTCCCTAAGTAGAGAAGAAAGAGCAAATCCACTCAAGCTCAGACCGAATGTCAAAATTACCAGTAGCAAAATTGTAAACTTTTGTTTCAAATTTAGATTTTTTAGCATAATTTTGTATTACCTACAAGTCAAATTATTATGAACAAATATGACTACAGTCATCATTTACTTTAATATGAGCAATCAACTCTCATATTTTTGTCTAAATCCATAGTCTAGCTAAAACTATTAGAGTATATCCAACTTTATACTATTAGTAATTATTGAGGTTAATGAAAATGTTCTTTAAGTAACTGAGTTCTAAAAAGTTACAACAGCAATTCAAATGGAATTCCGAAAAATTCGTGTTGGCTGTTCTGATACCGTGCCAAAATAAATACCAGCAATTGTCAAATATTACTAATGGTGTGGAATGCAGGAAAGTCTTTATTCGGGGGACGCTACATTATTGAAAGCCAACTAGGTGAAGGTGGAATTGGCATTACTTATCTTGCCAGAAATCAACGGAATCAACAGCGAGTGATTAAAACCCTCAAAGAAGAAATCCTTAATCACCCCGCCTGGATACTACACCGAAACAAGTTGCGGCAAGACTTCCGTGATGAAGCTGTTCGGCTGGCTGTGTGCCACCATCCTCATATAGTACAGATAGAAACCATCTTTGATGAGGGAAATTTGCCCTGCATGGTAATGGATTATATCGAAGGTGAGGACTTAGGACAACGCTTGAGGCGGATTGGGGTGCTATCAGAAGCAGAAGCACTGCTTTACATCCGGCAAATCGGTGATGCTTTGACCTTAATCCATTCTAAAGGACTGCTGCATCGGGATCTCAAACCACGCAACATCATGATCCGCATTGATAAATCAGAAGCAGTGCTGATAGACTTTGGCATCGCTAGAGAATTTATTCCTAATATGATCCAAAGACATACAGTGTATCGTACTCCTGGTTTTGCCCCACCTGAGCAGTATGAATCAGAAGCACCACGAGGAGAATACATTGATATCTACGCCTTAGCCGCTACTCTGTATAATTTACTTACCGCAGTTATACCGACGAGTGCAGATGATAGACGTCACAATATTAATTTAGAACCACCACAATATTTTAATCCCAGTATCAGTAATAGGGTAAATCAGGCTATTATGTGCGGCATGGATCTGGAGTCAACTTATCGTCCCCAGTCTGTGCAGGAGTGGTTGGATTTATTAGGCCCTGATAGAAAAGAGAATGTAACAGCAATATCATCTGCTTTAGTTATAAAGCCTAGACTTCAACCATCTCCACCTGTTGTATTAGATCGTCAAAACTGGCAATGCATACAGACCCTCAAAGGTCATTCTAGTATGGTTCATGCGATCGCTATTAGTCCAGATGGTCAATTTATTGCTAGTGGCAGTAACGACAAAACTATCAAACTTTGGCAAGTGGGTACTGGTAAGCTAGTGCGTCAACTGGGTCGTTGGTTTTCTGGTCATTCCAGCATGGTTCATTCCGTCGCTTTTAGCCCAATCTCTCCAAACCTTTCTTATCAAGGAGAGTCCGGCAAATCTGCGGGAGTTGTAAACTTGAACCGAAGAATTTTAGCTAGCGGTAGTTGGGATAACACCATCAAATTGTGGGATGTCAACACAGGCAAAGAAATTCGTACTCTCATTGGTCATGCTAATTGGGTAAATTCCGTTGCCTTTAGTCCAGATGACAAGTTTCTGGCTAGCGGTAGTGCTGATTGCACAGTCAAACTGTGGCAGGTACACACAGGTATAGAAGTTCAAACATTTAGAGGTCATTCCGACTCAGTTTCGTCAGTTGCTTACTCTCCGAAAACGTCTGCAACCAATAGCAAGGATAGACAACTGGTGGCCAGTGGTAGTAATGATTACACGATTAAACTGTGGCAAATATACACAGGCAGAAATATTTGCACATTATTAGGTCATTCCTTCTTCGTTAACTGTATTGCCTTCAGCAAAGATGGGGAAATTATTGCTAGTGGCAGTGGTGACAACACGATTAAACTGTGGCACGTAAATACAGGGAGAGAAATTCGTACTCTCATTGGCCATTCTGATTCAGTTTGGTCAGTCGCTTTTAGCCAAGATGGGCAATTTCTCGCTAGTGGCAGTTGGGACAACACTATCAAACTGTGGCATGTACACAGTGGTAGAGAAGTCAGCACACTTACAGGGCATTCCAACTATGTTAGATGCGTTGCTTTTAGTCCTGATGGCCAAACCCTAGTTAGCGGTGGTGATGACGACACTATCAAGATTTGGCGAAGAGGGCAGTAAATAATTCGTAATTCGTAATTCGTAATTCGTAATGATGTTTTCTACGAGAGGTTGCGCGTAGATTACTTCCCTGTAGGGGTGTGCGGACTCGCTAACGTAAATTTTGAATTTACATATCTCTGTGCTGAGTGTAGTTCGATACTTTTAAATCTACAGATAGAACTGCGATCGCCCCAAATTTGCAACAATAATGACGGCAACCGTGATTCTTGAGCAATAAATTTTATGGGCTTTGGTATTGGTGATTTATTCTGGATTTTCCTGCTTCTGACTGCTTTGCAACCCCTTTGGCAAAAACGTCAAATAGAATATCGGCGCTTGCGTGCTTTGCAAGAATTTCAGCAGGAACGCAAAAGTCGAGTGATTTTGCTGATTCATCGCCAAGAGTCCATTAGCTTACTGGGAATTCCCTTATCTCGCTACATTACTATCGAAGACTCAGAACAAATATTGCGAGCAATTCGTCTTACACCCCCAGATGTGCCAATTGACTTAATTTTGCACACTCCTGGTGGTTTGGTTTTGGCTACAGAACAAATCGCCAGAGCATTAATTCGCCATCAGGCAAAAGTCACAGTCTTTGTACCCCACTACGCTATGAGTGGCGGTACCATGCTTGCCCTCTCCTCTGATGAAATTATTATGGATGCTAACGCTGTCTTAGGGCCAGTTGATCCCCAATTAGGTAATTACCCCGCAGCGAGTATTCTGAAAGTAATTGAAGATAAACCCATTAGTGAGATTGATGACCAAACCCTAATTATGGCCGATCTCTCAGGCAAAGCAATACAACAAGTACAGCGGTTTGTACGAACTCTGCTGAAAGATAGTATACCCAAACAAAAAGTTCTGCCAGAAAATATCGAACCGATTATCGAAGCCTTAACAACTGGGCGCGTCACCCACGACTATCCCATCACTATTGAGGAAGCAACAGAAATGGGGCTGCCCGTAACTGTCGGACTGCCCCATTCTATTTATGATCTCATGGATCTGTACCCACAGTCACAAGGAGGACGACCCAGCGTGCAGTACATTCCTATGCCTTACAATGACCGTCGTTCAATTCTACCTACGCCCAAAGGCAGACCCTTAGAAGAACCAAATCAGATGACTTGAGTCTTTGAGGTAGGAATTTTTTCTGATGACTAAGGTGTAGATGTTGGCGTAGGTGTAGGTGTCGGTGTCGGTGTCGGTGTCGGTGTCGCCGTTGGCGTAGCTGTTGGTGTCGCCGTTGGCGTAGCTGTTGGTGTCGCCGTTGGCGTAGCTGTTGGTGTCGCTGTTGGTGTCGCTGTTGGTGTAGCTGTTGGTGTAGCTGTTGGTGTAGCTGTTGGTGTAGCCGTTGGTGTAGCTGTTGGTGTAGCCGTTGGTGTAGCCGTTGGTGTCGGTGTAGCTGTTGGTGTCGCTGTTGGTGTCGCTGTTGGTGTAGCCGTTGGTGTAGCCGTTGGTGTCGCTGTCGGTGTCGGTGTCGCTGTTGGCTGACCCACAAGTGTCCTTGCTTCTTGATCGAGCTTTTGCCGGAGTGCTAAATTAGCAATTCCGGTTTCTTCCAACTGATTTTTCTTTTGATATTCCTTCACCACCGCTTCTGTGCGGGAACCATAAAAATGATCGCGCGGAAGGGGAGGATTTGGCTTCACCACTGCATTCAAATTTGCTTGCAGAATTTGAACGATGTTGGCAGCAAAATCTTGGGTTTTTGGCCCTGCTATACCATCAACTGGTGTTAGCCTATAACCTGTCTGAAATTCACGAATTGCCTTTTTAGTTTCCTCATCCGTCAAAGCAGTATTTGTTACCTTGACGTTATAGCCTAACCCGCGCAATACAGTACGGAATTGCTGGGGCGTATAGCTCCGTTGAGGGGCTGCGAAACCTGTGTCTGCAACTAAACTAGCAGTTATCAGGCAAGTAACAGCAAAAGTCGCGCTTGATTTTCCAAACCCACACCACATATTTAAAACTCCTTTGGATTAAATCAGCAGGATTATAAATGTTAACAGCTGCATTTTAAGTTTGTTTAATAACTTTTTTCGCGATTATTTAATGATTTTTGAACAATTTTTGATTTATTTTTGTCAAATTTAAATAGAATTATAAAAAATAATCTGCGTCATCCATCTAAAGAAGTATTTTTTATTAGCAGAGATACAGCAGTTATCATTTGAATCGAATACACCCTTTGAACAGTAAATTTATGAGTAAGGGTGGGTTCCTCCTGCCTCCTGAATGTAATTGATTGGAAAGAGCCGAAAACTCATAAATGAAAGAGCTTATATTTCAAATATCCAATCAATGTATAACATATAACAAAGAATGAAAAACATAAAATATTCTAAGCAGCGGAACATTTGGTTTGAAAGATTTATGGCAGTTGCTGCCACCATAAATTTAGGTTTAGTTTTATTTGATTTAAGTTACGTGCCTTGGCGAGATTTATACTTGCGAAAACTTCCCCAAATTATTCAGATTTATGATCCGATAAAGGGTATTGAACCCTATCGAGACACGAAAAATTATTTAGAAACAGTCAAGGCATTAGAAGAACAAGTCAGCCAAACCGGGTTACAGTCGCCTCAAGTAAATAGCAGACTAGAGGAAATAAGGCGTCTGAGCAACGAGATGATCGACACTAACCCGTTCGCGGGAGTGAATAAGAGTGGTACTCTGGAAAAAATCAAAAATCGGATGCGCGATCGCATCGGTAACGAATCTGCAAAACAATCCTTCGCCACTTTTTGGAGTCAGCAATATCTATCACAAAATGGCTGGGTTCAAGAAATTAATTTTTTTAACGACAGAATCCGCCCTTTGATTGCCACTAACTACTACCGCCAAATTGGTGAAAATGGCGAACTTGTTGATAATTTCTGGATTCTTGACTTACCCTTTGTGATTTTATTTGGCGTAGAATTACTGGGGCGTACCTTCTTAATCAGACGCCAACATCCTGG
Source organism: Nostoc sp. (assembly GCA_041743605.1). Lineage (GTDB taxonomy): Bacteria > Cyanobacteriota > Cyanobacteriia > Cyanobacteriales > Nostocaceae > Nostoc. Next base: position 15,275 of record JBGTMK010000891.1, on the reverse strand, counting down.
TTTGAAGTGGTTTGAAGCACTATTGTGGCGTTGGTACGACCTATTTTTAGTACTGCCATTTTGGCGGTGGTTCAGAATCCTACCTGTATTAGTCCGCCTGGATCAAGCGCAGTTATTGAATCTTCATCCAGTGCGAAAGCAAATTCATCAGGGAGTTGTTGCCAATTTTGCCGAAGAACTTACAGAAGTTGTAGTGGTAAGGGTAATTAATCAGGTTCAGGGTTCAATTCAGCGGGGTGAGTTAACAAGCTGGCTCTCGCAACAAGAAAATTTACGTCCCTACATAGATATTAATAATGTGAATGAAGTAGAAGCGATCGCAGGTCTTTTGGTAAAAACAATTGTTTACCAAGTGTTACCCGAAATTCAACCTGCGATCGTTGCCATTTTGCGCCACAACATTGAAACCGTCTTCCATCAAGTCCCCGTCTACCGAAATCTCCAGAACCTCCCTGGCGTGGGACAAGCCCAAACCCAATTAAGCGAACAAATGGCGACTCAAATCACAACTAATCTTTACAAAACTTTAGTTAGCGCCGTTGAAGACCCAGTTGGCGCAAAACTCACCAGTCAACTCGTACAAAGCTTTAGCGACGCTTTGGGATCTGAAATGAAGGAAAAACACGTACTTTCAGAAATTCAGAGTTTACTTTTTGACTTCTTAGAGGAAATAAAAATCAACTATGTCCAGCGTTTGTCCCAAGAAGACATAGACCAAATTATTGAGCAAACCAGGCAGCTAAGAACACAAGTATCAGTTCCAGCAGTAGTTGATAAAGGTACTACTTTCCCCAAAATACGGGAAGGGTAGAAGGTGAGATGAGGGAGCAGGGAGCAGGGAGCAGAGAACAAGGGAGAAGAGTTTTCCCCTCTGCCCCTCTGCCCCCCGCTCCTCTACCTCTTTTCAATGCCCAATGCCCAATGCCCGACTATCCCATAAATGCGCTAAACTCGATTTAGGCGAATCATCAATTGATTCGTCACAAGACTTCTTGGAAGATATACCTATCGCAGGAAGTGGGTCAAAGCCCACTTTTTTTATTGAATTCTCTCATGGCTCATCCTTTAGTTCCACAAATTATTGATTTGGCGACACCAGTGGCAGAAGAACTGGGATTGGAAGTGGTTGGCGTGGTTTTTCACACCAACCAAAGTCCACCAGTGTTGCGAATAGACATTCGTAATCCTCAGCAAGACACCGGTTTGAACGATTGCGAGAGGATGAGCCGTGCTTTAGAAGCCCCCTTAGATGCTGCGGAAATCGTTCCAGATACATACGTCTTGGAAGTGTCTAGTCCTGGTATTTCGAGGCAACTGGTAACAGACAGGGAGTTTATTTCCTTTAAAGGATTTCCTGTCATCATCTCCACAACGCCCCCCTACGACGGACAACAAGAGTGGATTGGTCAGTTGATTCGCCGGGATGAGACAGCACTTTACTTAAATCAAAAAGGTCGTGTAGTCGAAATTCCCCGCTCCCTAATTACTAAAGTGCAGTTAGACGAGCGCCAATAAACAAAGGGCTATGTGGCTCAGGAGTTAGAGACTAGAGTACCTTAGCTCAAGGCTAGAGATTAGGAACTAAGGGTTAGAGGTTAGAGGTTAGAGGCTAAGGGTTAGAGGTTAGAGATTAGTTGTAAAGCTATTCTCTAATCCCTGGCTCTAGTGCGTAGTTTTCCATCCCCAGTCCCCACTCACTACTCCCCACTCCCTAATTTTTAAAGGAGATTGCTTATGTCAATGGTTACTTTACCTGGATTAAAAGAATTAATTGAAAGTATAAGTCGTGAGCGGAATTTACCCCGGCTTGCAGTTCAATCAGCTATTAGAGAAGCATTACTCAAAGGCTATGAACGTTATCGTCGCGCCCAAAATTTAGAGCGCAAACAGTTTGAAGAAGATTATTTTGAGAATTTTGAAGTAGAACTAGATATTGAAGGAGAAGGATTTCGCGTTCTTTCCACCAAAACTATTGTCGAAGAGGTCGATAACACAGACCATCAAATTTCCTTAGACGAAGTTCAACAAGTAGCTCCCGAAGCGCAGTTAGGAGACTCTGTAGTGCTGGATGTTACCCCCGACCAAGGAGAATTTGGTCGGATGGCGGCGATGCAAACTAAGCAGGTATTGGCGCAAAAATTACGGGATCAACAGCGCCAGATGGTGCAAGAAGAGTTCCAAGATTTAGAAGGAACTGTCCTGCAAGCAAGAGTCCTGCGGTTTGAGCGGCAATCTGTAGTTTTGGCAGTCAGCAGCAATTTTGGTCAGCCAGAAGTAGAAGCCGAATTACCGAAGCGGGAACAATTGCCCAACGATAATTATCGGGCAAATGCCACCTTTAAGGTATATCTCAAAAAAGTTTCCCAAGGTCAGCAGCGAGGGCCACAGTTGTTAGTCTCCCGTGCTGATGCTGGTTTGGTGGTTTATCTTTTTGCCAACGAAGTCCCAGAAATCGAAGATGAAGTAGTACGGATTGTTGCCGTCGCTAGGGAGGCAAACCCTCCCTCCCGTTATGTCGGTCCCCGGACTAAAATAGCAGTAGATACTCTTGATCGCGACGTAGACCCAGTTGGCGCTTGTATTGGAGCCAGGGGATCGCGAATTCAAGTGGTAGTCAACGAATTACGCGGTGAAAAAATAGATGTCATTCGCTGGTCGCCAGATCCAGCAACATATATCGCCAATGCCTTAAGTCCAGCACGGGTAGACGAAGTACGCCTAATGGATCCAGAATCCCGACAAACTCACGTACTAGTCGCTGAAGATCAATTGAGTTTGGCCATCGGTAAAGAAGGGCAAAACGTCCGTTTGGCAGCCCGTCTGACTGGCTGGAAAATAGATATTAAAGACAAAGCTAAGTATGACTTCGCAGGAGAAGATGCCAAATTTGCAGCCGTCAGAACAAAATATCAATCAGACGAAGATGCTGAGGAAGATGATCTCGACTATGAAGAAGAATTAGAGGATGAAAATCAGAACGAATTAGAAGAGGAGGATAGTTTTGACAATAACGATGATGAATAATTGATTAATTTTGTAAAGTTTTGATACTGTAGATTGTAATGTCAGTCTCAAGGATTATTTTCTCAAAAGCTAATTGGTATCAGTAAAAAATAGTAACAATAGACTTCTTTTTACTTCCATTATCCTGGACTGAGATCACACAAAACCGATGAAACCAAATTATCGGCGCTGTATTAGTTGCCGCAAAGTAGGCTCAAAAGATGAGTTTTGGCGGATTGTCCGCGTCTTTCCATCGGGAAAGGTACAATTAGATCAGGGCATGGGGCGTTCCGCCTACATTTGTCCACAAACAAGTTGCCTACAAGCAGCTCAAAAAAAAAATCGACTAGGGCGATCGCTACACGCATCAGTGCCAGAAACACTGTACCAAAGCTTGTCGCAACGTCTAGCCCGCACTAATACCCAAAACCAAAACCAAATTTAGTTGGAACAACTTTGTGACGTAATCACCAGAGGAATTATGTCGAAAGATCAAGTCGCGCTTTCATCACACCCTCTGTTGATCGTCAAGGTTAGTGCCAAAATAGTAAATGGGTGTAAAAGGCATTCGGCTCTCCAATAACAAGAGGGGCGAAGCAACATTCCCAGAACAAGATGTAATCGATTGTGTTGTGGAAGACTCAGAATCAACAAAACAAGAAACTACAAAATGGCAACCTGGTAGCGCTCAGGCGCAGTTCGGCGTCCAGGGTTCCTATAAAAATCTTTTATTTAAAAAATTTTTATAGGTATCCCTTAACCATCATTCCTGGTGGGGATGCCATTATTAAACCGAAACATCTCTCTTTCCTGATTGGAGGCACCGGCAAAAACTGAACGGCAACCTAAAAACAGTAATCCAAGGATGGAGATGTCGCAAACCAGGCAACCATCCGCTAAAACTGTAAATTAAAGGGGAAGAGTGGATGAACAACGGCAAAGTTAGAATTTATGAATTATCAAAGGAATTGAATTTGGATAACAAAGAGCTACTAGCAATTTGCGACCAGCTCAGCATCTCGGTCAAAAGCCATAGCAGCACGATTTCAGAATCCGAGGCAGAAAACATCCGGGCGGCAGCAGAAAAGCTTGCAACTACGAATGTATCAGCCAAAAAGGAACTAGGTACAACCAGCCATAAGCCAAATTCACCACCGAACGGCGGACGTAACCGACCTGCTGCACCCCACAAACCGCAAATTTTGGAAATACTCAAACCCAAAATATTGAGAAATACTACTTCTTCCAACGCCCCAGAGGCGTCACTTGCTACCAATACCCAAGCTGCCTTGTCTGAAGCTAATCCTCCCTCTCCTCCACGGCCTTTCGCTACACCAGTCTCACCCCAGAAACCGGCAGCACCAACTCGACCTGTGCCCCGGACTCAATCTGAGACTCAAGAGCAACCTCCAATCACAGACCTGGAACAAACGCCTAATTCAAATCAGGCACCGGAAAAAATAGCATCCCAAAAACCGGAGAAAATAGTTCCACCCAGACCGAAATCGGAAAAACCGATCAAACCACAACTAGTTTCTCCTCCAGCCAGACCGGCGGCAGAAGAAGCCCAGGTGGCAGATGAGCAGCCAGTATCTCAGGCAGATAAACCGATCCTCAAACGCGACCAACGGCTACGACCTGCCGAAGGCGATCGCGAGCAAATTAAGCCGAGAGTCGCTAAACTGCCAACAGACCAGTCCTCACCATCTGCACCACAAAGGACAAGTCGTCCTACCCCTTCACCCACCAGACCAGAGCAGAGGGGCAATAGACCATCTGCCCCATCACAACTGGGAGAAGGACAACGACCCAGACCAGCACGTCCAGGTGAAGGTGTAGCAGCCGCAATGCCCATCGCTACTCCACCCAGACAGATGTCAGGAATAGCGGGTAAATCTCAAGGATTAGGTGATGAGCCAGTCGCACCTGATCTCCTCGACTTGAAACGCCCAAGTCCACCTCGCCCCACCAAAGGCGGCAAAAAGTGGGTAGAAGAGGAAATAATTGACGAAGTTAAAGAAAAGGCTAAAGCCGGCGTCAAAGGCAAGCGGATCAAGCCCATACTTGATGATGAGTTTGAAGAAGATTTGCTGGATGATGACGATATAGATTCACCAGCCACAGTCCAAGTTAGCCTTTCCATCGCTCGTCCTCCTAAACCTAAAGCTACCCGGCCTGTACAGATGCCAGGTGCAAGCCTTGCTAGCGCCCCAACTGCTAGAGGAAGTAGAAAACCTGGTTCTAAGTCTAAGTCTGGTTCTGGGCGTGACCATCATCATAACCGTCGGCAAGAAGCCGAGACAAAACGCGATCGCCCAGAAAAAGTGACGATCACAGGGCCGTTGACTGTGCAAGAACTGTCTGACGTATTAGGCGTTCCTGATACAGAGATTGTGAAAATCCTGTTCCTGAAAGGTATGGCGGTGAGTATCACCCAAAATCTAGATATTCCCACAATTACCTTGGTAGGAAAAGAACTAGAAATAGAAGTTGAAACCGTCGAGCGAGAAGCAGAAGCTCGGAAAATTACAGAAATGGTCGGCGCAGAAGACCTAGAATACCTCCACCGCCGTCCGCCAGTCGTGACAATTATGGGTCACGTAGACCACGGTAAAACAACCCTGCTCGACTCAATCCGCAAAACAAAAGTAGCTGCTGGCGAAGCTGGCGGTATCACTCAACACATCGGTGCATACCATGTGGATGTGGAACATGAGGGCAAACCGCAGCAGATAGTCTTCCTGGATACTCCTGGTCACGAAGCCTTTACAGCTATGCGGGCACGAGGAGCGCGGGTAACAGACATTGCCGTGTTAGTAGTGGCTGCTGATGATGGTGTCCGTCCCCAAACCATTGAAGCCATTAGCCACGCCCAAGCAGCGGGAGTGCCAATTGTCGTTGCAATCAACAAAATTGATAAAGAAGGGGCACAGCCAGAACGCGTTAAACAAGAACTGACCCAGTATGGTTTGACCTCAGAAGACTGGGGTGGTGAGACAATCATGGTTCCCGTGAGCGCCATCAGAGGTGAAAACCTCGATACGCTCTTAGAAATGATTCTGCTAGTAGCAGAAGTTGGAGAACTATCTGCCAACCCAGATCGTGAAGCCAAAGGAACTGTAATTGAAGCACATCTGGATAAAGCCAAGGGAGCAGTTGCTACCCTGCTAATTCAGAATGGTACCCTGCATGTGGGGGATATCTTAGTAGCTGGCTCGGCTTTCGGTAAAGTCCGGGCGATGGTGGATGACAGAGGCAAGAGAGTAGATATTGCTTCTCCTTCCTTTGCTGTCGAGGTACTAGGTTTAAGTGATGTGCCAGCAGCAGGCGACGAGTTCGAGGTCTTCCAGAACGAAAAAGAAGCCAGATCACTCGCTAGCGATCGCGCAGACAGACAACGCCTATCCCGCCTGTTACAGGGTCGTGTTACCTTAACAACTCTCTCGGCTCAAGCACAAGAAGGCGAGTTGAAAGAACTCAACTTGATCTTGAAAGGAGACGTACAAGGTTCCGTAGAAGCCATTGTGGGAGCGCTCAAGCAAATCCCGCAAAACGAAGTCCAAATTCGGATGCTCTTGGCTACTGCTGGGGAAATCACCGAGACAGATATCGACTTGGCAGCTGCCAGTAACGCTGTAATTATTGGCTTCAACACCACCTTTGCCAGTGGCGCTAGACAAGCCGCCGATGAAGCGGGTGTAGATGTCCGGGAATACAACGTCATTTACAAACTCCTAGAAGATATCCAAGATGCCTTGGAAGGTCTTTTGGAACCAGAGTTGGTGGAAGAACCCTTGGGTCAAACCGAAGTACGTGCCGTCTTCCCAGTCGGTCGCGGTGCTGTTGCCGGTTGCTACGTTCAATCTGGCAAGCTAGTTCGCAACTGCAAAGTCAGAGTGCGACGTGGCGGTAAGGTGATCTTTGAAGGCGTTTTGGACTCCCTAAAACGGATGAAAGAAGATGCTCGTGAAGTTAACGCCGGTTATGAATGCGGTGTCGGTATGGATAAATTCAATGATTGGGTTGAAGGTGACATCATCGAATCCTATCAAATGGTTACGAAGCGCCGCACTCTCACCTTAACGAGATAGTGTTGAGGGTAAAATGGTTAGAAGTTAGGAGTAATAAATTAGGATTTAGGAGTTAAAGGCTGCTAATTCCTAACTCCTAACTCTTAACTCATAACTTTTTATTATGCATTCATTTCGCTCTGAACCTATTTTGTGGATTCACGTCGCTGGATTGGCGACGTTGCCTGTTTTTTTAGTACTCTGTTTATTTTTCTTGTCTGTAGGCGAGCCTTTTTTGCCAGTCTGGATGGAGCTATTTTTAGTTGCTGCCATTGGTATTCTCCCTTTGCTATGGATGCAGTTGCGTCGCCCTTTTTATATATTTGCTCTTTTAGGAATAGCCCTAAAACCAGAAAATCTGACTGAACGGCAGCGGAAAATTCTCTGTTTAATTAATACAAAGTTAAATCGTATTCTGGCATTAGTGGCAGCAGTATTATCGGTTTGGATACTATGGAATCTTTTCCAAATTGCCCCATTAGTAGCAAATTCAGCGAAATTTCTCCCACAATGGCGCAGCCTCGCACTACTGCTTGCGGGATTAGCTTTTTTAGGCAGCAATTTATTTTTACAAATACCTGTGAGTGTAATGCGAGTTTTAGTGATTAATGAGACAGAATTCGCTGGCATAGAGCCATTATCTTTAGAAAAGATTAAGCAAGACTTTACCATTTTAGGGGTGCGGGTTAATCAAATCGTGCCCCGATTGTTGCAATCCTTGTTTAGGATTAATACAGATTCATAGCAGCCCCGAAAGTAATTATTTCACTTGAAAGGGCTACAAGTGAGGAGCAGGGGGAGATGAGGGAGAAGAATTAATAACCAATGCCTCATGCCCTATTCCCAATATCCAGTTACCGTTGAAGTTAAAATAAAGGAATGAGGAACTATGGCTCAAATTCCAGCTTCTAGCGATCGCCAATTTTCTGCTGATACTGAAATTTGGTATAGCCTCAAATGCGCGATCTCCACTAGTTCAGGTTTTCAACGCTGGCAACTAGAACGTGATGCTCAGTTACAGGGAATTCGCTTGGAACAACAGGTACAACGGTATTTAAGGGAAACTTTAGAAACTTTAGCTTACTAAAAATTAAGTAAATCTTGTATATTTGTTTGCAAGCGACGAAGTTGACGGTATGCACTCTCCAAACGTTTCCCATCAACTTCCACTTCATTGGTGGGATAGTTTTCAATAATTTCGATTAGCGATACCTGCCCGTCTTGACTCGCAGAAAGAACCAAAGCGGCTCGCAAAGCCTGTCGATCTGCTCTCCGAGAAGGTGTATAAATAACCTGACTAATTTGATCCAAAATAATATTACCAATCCGGCTATTCAGCACTCGATCTAGAAATACAAGATTTACCTTTACCGGCTCCGTTAAATACTGACGAATGGCTTTGGGATCTTGTCGCGCCAAAGCAAAATTAACTCGAAGCGAACGTGAAAGTTCACCTGTTTGGGTAAAGGTGGATAGCTCCTCTACTGAAAGTGATTCACGAAAGATACCATAGTTTAACACCACTTGTTCCGCACCAAAAACAGGAGTGGACAAAAGTAGAATACACGTACTACCTACTAAAACTAAGACGCGACGCAGCCCCAAAAATTTAAAACCCATTTCTCCTAATTTCCACTAGGTTTGCTTTTTTGTGATGATATTCCAGCAACATTATTTGCAGCATCTAGCTTTAGGGAATACAAAAAAATAAATCATTCAGTAGTCGTAGCAAAAGCAGGATGAGGGCTTAGACAAACCAGCGAGAATTTGTCGATAGATAGATATCCACCTCATCCCGAAAGCCCCTAGTACAGCTTGGCTCAAATCCATCTGCGATCTCAATTAACAAGACTTGGAGCAAAAACCCATACTTAAATATAGGTAAACTTTAGTCTCGGTGTGCTAGGATAATTTTCTGAATAACACAATATAACCAATGTATAAGTTCTGTGATCTATCTAAGGAATTTAGCTGAATCAGTGCTAATCATCCAGTATAGTTTTGCATGGGTTTTATAGCAGCTACAAAGCTGCTACCTTTAACCTTGTTCGACATACCGTAATTCAGCAAATCACAGACTCAAAAAATGAAATATCGGGGTTTTCACATTTCTCTAGCGAAAAATTTTCGCCTTCTTTCTAGCAGTCATCTCAGATATACTTTACGCGTTGGAGCCGGACTAACGGCAATGCTTGTTGTTTCTAGTGGGTCAATATTACTACCTGGTGGGGTTAATGCTGGTGCTACTCCCCCAGAAGGTATTGCCCCAACCCTGACAGCGCAAGTTCCGACAACAGCCGCAGTGATTTACGTTAATCCCGCAACTGGTGCAGATAGTGCTGGTGCTGGTGCAACCTCAGCAGCACCCTACAGGAGCATCAGTTTCGCTCTGAGTCAAGCTCAACCAGGTGCAGTTATTCAACTAGCACCTGGGAACTATAACCAAGAAAGTGGCGAAACCTTCCCCCTTTTGCTTAAACCAGGAGTGACACTGCGGGGTGATGAAGCTACAAAAGGTCAGGCGATATTGATTACAGGTGGAGGCTTCTACACTAGTCGCACCTTTGCCCAACAGAACATTACAATCCTTGCCGGACAAGATACCACGATTACTGGTGTCACCGTCACCAACACAAATAGCCGGGGTACGGGTGTGTGGGTGGAGTCAACTAATCCGATTATCAAAAACAGTACTTTTACTAACAGTGCCAGAGAGGGTGTTTTTGTCACAGGTACAGGCAATCCCAAAATTGAAGGCAACTTCTTTGTGCAAAACCAAGGCAATGGGATTTCAATTGCTAGAGCTGCCCAAGGAGAAATTCGGAGTAACTTATTTCAGGATACTGGTTTTGGTCTTGCGATCGGTGGGACTTCCACACCTCTAATTGTAGAAAACCAAATTACCGAAAACCAAGACGGTCTTTTTATCTCAGAGTCAGCCAAGCCCGTATTGCGTAAGAATGTCATTCAGAACAATAAGCGGGATGGCTTAGTAGCGACTGTCAGCGCTCTACCCGACCTTGGAACTAACGAAAATCCTGGTGGTAATCTTATTCGCAACAACACTCGTTATGATGTGAACAACGCCACTAAAACCAGTACAATTCTCGCTGTTGGCAACGATATCGATCAGAAAAAGATTTTTGGCTCAGTAGATTTTGTTGCCGCAACTGTTGATGTAACGCCTGGAGGGCCTGTCGCCTTTAAGGATGTGCCAGCAAATTACTGGGCAAAAACCTACATCGAAGCTTTAGCCTCCCAAAATATTATTGCTGGCTTTCCTGATGGTACCTTTAAACCCAATGAACCTGTAACCCGCGCTCAATTTGCCACTATTATCACTAAAGCCTTAACACCACCATCCAAACGCGCAGGTATTCAATTTAAGGATGTAGCAAGCAATTTCTGGGCTTATGCTGCAATTCAATCTGCCTACCAGAGTCAATTTGTTTCTGGTTATCCCGATGGCACTTTTAAACCACAGCAGCAAATTCCGAGAGTGCAAGCTTTAGTCGCTTTAGCTAATGGTTTGGGCTTAACTGCGAATAATCAGAATGTCCTTTCCTTTTACACCGATGCTGCCCAGATTCCTAATTATGCGATCGCTCCTGTTGCTGCTGCAACTGCACGGCAACTAGTGATTAACTATCCTACAGCGAAGCAACTCAATCCTAATCGTGAAGCGACAAGAGCCGAAGTTGCTGCCTTTGTTTACCAAGCACTCGTCAATGCCGGACGCGCCCAACCAATTCCTTCATCCTATTTGGTAACAGTTCAGTAAATGCCTAGTTAGCAAATTGGAAGCGCCAGACTGAAAAATTATCAGTTTGGCGCTTCTAAGACTATCTTTCTTAGGGACTTCTAAATAAAAAAAACACCCCAAATTTTCTTGTGGTATGGGTGTCCTCACCCGTCCCATATTCAGGGCGGTCAGGATGCCCACCCACACCAAGGTAAAAATAATAACTCCTAACTCCTAACTCCTAACTCCCCTCACGTTCCCGGTAAATTCCGCAACCGCTCATCCAAATGACTACGGTCTGCTAAAACCTTTAATAGCAGCCCATGTGAGGTAAATTCTACAATACTGACCGAAGCAACAGGACATCCCAAACGAAAACGGAAACGTCCCACGTCAATCCCTAGTAAACTACACAGAATAATTCTGATGGTTGCCTTGTGTGCAACAACTAAAACATTACCACTACTGTAATTTTGTTTAATTTCTTCAATTACCGACAAGGCACGAGTAGCAATTGTAACTGCCATTTCTCCACCAGTGGGAGCATTCCAAGCGGGATCTGCTGACCAGCGAATATAATCATCGTGATATTCACGGCTAATTACTTCGGGGGTTTTTCCTTCCCACTTACCATAGTTGATTTCCTTTAAACCATCCCTGAGTTGTGGTTCTGTCCCTATAGATTCACATAAAGGTTTAGCTGTCAATACAGTTCGCTGCATTGGACTAGAAAATATTGCTGTCCAATCCATAGAACTATATGCCTCAGCAAAAGCCTTTGCCATCTCCAACCCTTCTGGGGTAAGTTCTGAGTCTATAGAACCGCAAAAGGAATTATTGCGACTGCATTCTGTCTGTCCGTGACGGAGTAAATAAAGAGTTAGGCTCACAGTATATTCTCATGGATTGTAAATTTAAAAGCGCTAACAATCAGATGTAGCTGAAGATAGTTAATGCCTGTGGTATGTTACTACAATTTTTTGAGATTTGGAATGATTTTCAGTGGTAAGGTTGACGCAGTGACGCCCGTCGTAGATATTAACTCAGTTTACGTAACACTTCTTATCTTAAATTTAAAATCTAATTGTTTATTTTAGAGCTTTTTAGGGAAACCTTTATTTAGTAGAGAATTAAGTCAGCAGCTAGCTAGTTTACTCAGTATAAACTAGTAGACACTTATTGCCTCTACTATCAAGTTAAATATAGCGGTTCTCGTTTATATGCAATATATTTTGATCTCTCTCCAACGCGAGAAGGTAAGGGGCTGTTTTTGTTAGGTCTGTATTCTATGCAATTGATAACCACTATATTAGGCGAGTCTCTACTTGGAAATATTCTATTGAGATGGTGATTCAATTTACACAAAAAACGTATTAACTTATTTAACCTTTATAAAAAAGCTTTACAACTAAAAAACTAATGAAACTAGTTAAATCTGAGTTACAACAATTTGAAGAAAAATACTCTCGATTTTTCTCACTTTCTATAGATTTGTTGTGCATTGCTAATTTTGATGGTTATTTTAAGTATTTAAATCCAGTATGGAATAAGGTACTAGGTTGGTCAACTCAGGAACTTGTTGCTAAACCCTTTCTTGAATTTGTTCACCCTGAAGATCGTCAATCTACTATTGTCGTAGCCCAACAAATTACACAATCTGTAGATGCAGTCAGCTTTGAAAACCGCTATCTTTGTCAGGATGGTTCTTACAAGTGGCTGGCATGGAATGCGACTAGTTTCATTGAAGAAAATTTGATTTATGCAGTAGCCCGTGACATTACTATTAATAAACAGAATGAGATAGCGCTACAAAAATCTATCCAAGAATTAGAAGCTTTTAGATTTGCTTTAAATGCCCATTCACTGGTAGCTATTACAGATAGAACTGGAAGAATAACCTATGTTAATGACCTATTTTGTGAAGTTTCTCAATATTCTCCAGAAGAACTTTTAGGGCAAGATCATCGAATTATCAATTCTGGGTACCACACAAAAGAATTTTTTGCAAATTTATGGAAAACTATTGCCCAAGGGATAATCTGGAAGGGAGAAATTAAAAATAAAGCTAAGGATGGCACTTTTTATTGGGTGGATACTTTGATCGCGCCAATGTTAGGACAAGATAAGAACCCCTATCAATATGTATCAATTCGTACAGATATTACGCAGCGTAAGCTTGCAGAGTTAGCTTTATTGGAGCGATCGCGCTTGTCAGTTTTGAGTGCAGAAGTCAGTTTAGCCTTGTCTCAAAGTGGCACACTTTCAGACATTCTGCAAAATTGTACCAATACGATTTCTCAATACATTGATATCGGCTTTGTTTGTATCTGGACTTTTGAACGACAGACAAACCAGCTACAATTACAGGCTGGCGTTCATTGCACAGATATTACTTGTAGTGCCTTGAGCGATACCCAAGATTTTCCAGATCATATCGCTTTAGTTAATAATATTATTGCCTTAATGACTCAAAATCATCAAGCAATTTTTAATGAAGAATTCTCAATTAATAATTCAAAAAAACTTCTCGATTCTAGATTATCACTTTTACGATTTTCTGCTTATCCTTTAATAGTCGAGCAGCAATTAATCGGCATAATCGCTTTATTTAGCAAGCAATTATTTACTGAAGCAACTCATAATCTATTAAATTGGATTGCGAATAATATTGCTGTGGCTATTGACCGAATCTGGGCACGAGAAGAACTCCTTAGCCGTCGGGAAGCTTTATTGCTACGTCTAGCTAGTCAAATCCGCAGTTCTCTTGACCTAAATATGATTCTAGAAACTGCTGTTAATGAAATTCGCAGCTTATTACAAATTGATCGTTGCTACTTTCTTTCTTACTTACCGCACCCATCCCAAGCAACCTTAACTATTACCTATGAAGCGCGAAACCCTAACTTGGTAAGTATGTTAGGCAGCATTCCACTGCAAAAATGCACTTTTTTGACCCAAAGACTTCTCTCTCAAGAGCTAATTTGTATAGAAAATATTAATAGTCAGCCCCATCTTGATGATGATATGCAAGAACTTTTAACTGAGTTTGGTATCATATCTCAATTAATGCTACCAGTTAAGAGTAATTCTGGTGAAATTGGGGCAATTGTGTGCAGTCATTGTAGTGGCGATCGCACTTGGACTAACAGTGAAATTAACCTGCTACAAGCTGTTTGCGATCAACTAGCGATCGCCATCGATCATGCACAACTTTATACTCAAAGTCGTTCTGCTACTTTAATAGCTCAAACTCAAGCTGAAAAACTCACCGAAACCTTGCACAAATTGCAGCAAACTCAATCTCAACTGATCCAGAATGAAAAAATGTCTAGTTTGGGACAATTAGTAGCTGGAGTAGCTCATGAAATCAACAATCCAGTTAATTTTATTCATGGCAATTTAACCTATGCTAATGAATACTTTCAAGAGATGTTAACTCTCTTACACCTTTATCAGAAATACTATCCCCAGCCTCAAGCAGAAATTGAAAACTTCTCTGAAAAAATTGATTTGGAATTCATTACTAGTGACCTTTCTCAACTCCTCTCTTCGATGAATATGGGTACTAATCGCATCCGTGAAATTGTTTTAGGATTGCGAAATTTCTCTCGTCATGATGAAGCAGACAAAAAACTAGTTGACATTCATGAAGGAATTGAAAATACACTATTAATTTTGCACCACCGTTGGAAAGATAATGGAAGTGGTTTGGATATATCTATCGTTAAAGAATATGGTGATCTGCCTTTAATTGATTGCTATGCTGGGCAGCTTAATCAAGTATTTATGAATATTTTGACTAATGCGATCGATGCTTTAGAAGAGTTAAGAGTCAGCAGACAAATAACTGATAAACCACAAATCCTGATTCGTACTGAAGTTTTAGAAAGTAAATTTGTTGTCATCCGAATTATCGACAATGGATTAGGAATGACAGAAGACGTTAGAAAGCGATTATTTGATCCATTTTTCACCACAAAAGCGGTAGGTAAAGGAACAGGTCTAGGATTGTCAATTAGCTACCAAATTATAGTAGAAAAACATGGTGGAATTTTGAATTGTCTATCAGAACCAGGAAAAGGCACAGAATTCTGGATTCAAATTCCAATTTAAAGTTTGTTCTTTTAACTAATTACAAATTGTTTCTTTTCTCCACAATGCCACTTGCTGTTTTAGTTCCCTCATATCTAAATAATCGTTTGCAAAAGCTTTCCATAAAAGTGGATGGGGAATAAATCTATCATATTTTTGGATTTCTGGTGCTTCTGAAGTACTGACTAAATCTTCTGAGGTAATTCTTTGTTCACATAATGAAGCTATTTCGTTTTCAAGATATTTAAATTTGTCTTTGCTTAATTTAATTGTCAAATAATAAGGGTTTACTCCGCCAATACTTGTAATTTCCAACGATTCACGACAGTAAGAGTTGAGTAATCTTTCTAAGGTGCGATAAGCAATCG
>JBGTMK010000890.1:0-4004 GCA_041743605.1 Nostoc sp. | reverse complement strand
GTTTCCGCCAGTTGTGGAAACGTTTGAACGCAATAAAACGATCTTTTTTCCTGGCGATCCTGCCGAACGAGTTTATTTTCTTTTGAAAGGTGCTGTTAAACTTTCCAGGGTGTACGAGGCAGGAGAGGAAATAACGGTAGCATTGCTGCGGGAAAATAGTGTTTTTGGTGTATTGTCATTGCTGACAGGAAATAAATCGGATCGGTTTTACCATGCGGTTGCATTTACTCCTGTGGAATTACTGTCAGCACCAATTGAACAGGTGGAGGTAGCACTCAAGGAAAATCCAGAATTATCAATGTTAATGCTGCGAGGTCTGTCTTCGCGAATTTTACAGACGGAGATGATGATTGAAACTCTTGCTCACCGAGATATGGGTTCTAGGTTGGTAAGTTTTTTGTTAATTCTTTGTCGGGATTTTGGCGTTCCTTGTGCAGATGGGATCACTATTGATTTGAAG
Source organism: Nostoc sp. (assembly GCA_041743605.1). GTDB lineage: Bacteria > Cyanobacteriota > Cyanobacteriia > Cyanobacteriales > Nostocaceae > Nostoc. The sequence goes on along the minus strand of JBGTMK010000890.1, from coordinate 3,544 downwards.
TTATCTCATCAAGCGATCGCAGAAGCAATTGGTTCAACTCGTGTTACCGTTACTAGGCTACTAGGGGATTTGCGTGAGAAAAAGATGATTTCTATCCACAAAAAGAAGATTACCGTGCATAAACCTGTTACCTTAAGTAGGCAATTCACATAAAAACAATTGGAGAAAGGGGAATCGGCGCGTGTTCTATTTTGAAAAATGACACTAATAGCTAGAGGTAAATCAAAATTGAGTAATTTCAGCTATTGCCAATTTCCACTTATTTCCAGACAATGCTTAAAAGTAGTAGGCTGTATCTGGAAGGGTTTCGGTAGCTAAAAATGACCACCGGATACATCCTCATCGCTGCAATTTTAATTCTGGGAGGCGTAATTGCAACCGTGGGCGATCGCATCGGCACACGAGTTGGCAAAGCCCGCCTCTCACTTTTTAAGCTTCGTCCAAAAAACACTGCTGTACTGGTAACAATTTTTACGGGTGGTTTGATTTCGGCATCAACTTTAGGGATTTTATTCGCTGCCGACGAAGGCTTGCGAAAGGGAGTCTTTGAATTAGAAGATATTCAAACAGACCTTAGACAAAAACGAGAACAGCTAAAAACCGCAGAAACTCAAAAAAGTCAGATAGAGAGTGAGTTAAGCCAAGCAAAAATTGCCCAAGCAAAGGCACAACAAGACTTACAGGCAATTAATCAATCTTTGCAGGCGGCAAATGCCAAACAACTTCAAACACAAGCTCAGTTGAATCGTACTATTAGTCAACAAGCCCAAACTCAAACTCAACTCCAACGCACTCAAGGTCAGCTAGAACAAGCTGTAACTCAGTACCAAAAAGCTATAGCTGAATTGGAAAGTGTTTATAACCAGAGAAAAGAGTTACAAGCGGCAGTTGAACTACTAAAAGCAGAACGTCAACGACTGTATGCTGAAGCTAAAAAAGCCATTGACGAAGCTAAAACAGCAATTGAAAAACGCGATCGCGAACTTGCTAACCGTCAAGAAGCCATAGAACAGCGCGATCAAAAAATTGCTCAATTGGATAAACTGATTCAAAAGCGTAATCTCGAAGTTGCAGCACGAGAGCAAGTGATTGCCAAACGGGAATCGCGCCTCAAAGAATTGGAAGCACAACAGGAGGAACTAGAACAAGAAGTTGCTAGGCTGGAAAAATATTATCAGTCCTACCGCGACCTGCGTTTGGGTAAGCTGGCCTTAGTTCGCGGTCAAGTTTTGTCTGCTGCTGTAGTTCGTGTTACCCAACCTGCTGCGGCTCGCCAAGCGGTGGTACAACTCTTACAAGAAGCCAATCGCAACGCCAACCTGGAATTGAGTGAGCCTGGTGCAAATACTACAAATGTAGAGCTACTGCGCGTGACCCAGGATAGGGTTGAGCAATTGAGCAAGCAGATTGGCGATGGTCAAGAATACGTGGTGCGAATTTTCTCGGCCGGTAATTACGTCAGGGGAGAAAAGCAGATACAATTTTTTGCTGATACAGCCCGAAATCAGTTGGTTTTTTCGGGAGGGGCGGTGCTGGCTACGACTACTACAGATTCCAAAACCATGACATCCTATCAGTTACAGCAGCGGCTGGAAATACTGATTTCTGCTTCCCAATTTCGGGCCCGTAATGCCGGAATTGTCGAAAATGTCCAAGTAGATGGGACTTTTCTGCGCTTTGTCAGCCAACTAAGACAGTATAATCAACCCCTGGAGATCAAAGCGATCGCAGCAGAGGACACTTATACAGCCGGGCCATTGAGAGTAAAATTAGTGGCAATAGTCAACGGACAAATAATTTTTAGTACCTAAAAAATTATTTGTACACCGTTATTAGTAAGATTTAAACATATTGAACAGCAGCCAAAATAGTTGCTGTGATTGCATTTATTTATTTCTAATTCTTAATTTTGAATTTTGAATTTTTTATGAATCTCCGTGAATTTTCACCAACGCAACCAGTCATCTTGGGGTTCGATCCAGGTCGAGATAAGTGTGGTTTAGCGGTGATGGGACTGGATCGGCAACTATATTATCATCAGGTTGTGATAGCCAAAGAGGCGATCGCTACCATTGAGACACTGCGTCAAAAGTTTCCAATCTCCTTGATGGTGATGGGCGACCAAACTACAGCCAAGCAGTGGAGACAGCAACTATACCAGGAATTGACAGAACCGCTGAGTATTATTTTAGTAGATGAGCGCTATACAACCTTAGAAGCACGCGATCGCTATTGGCAAATGTTCCCACCCAAAGGGCTAATAAAGCTATTGCCACAAGGTCTGCGACAGCCACCAAGACCGATAGATGACACTGTTGCCATTCTCTTAATCGAAAGATACTTAAATCGCCTCACGGAATCAGCAGTCAACCAATTTTAAATTTTGGATTTTGGATTTTGGATTGAAGAAAAAATCTAAAATCTAAAATCTAAAATCCAAAATTTAATGGTTCCTAACTTTTAAAGTTCTGCCCGAATAGTAAAAGCATAGTCTCCTCCAGGCTCTAGCTGGTAATCTTGTTGCTCCAAGAATCGACCAAGGGGTTCTTTGATTAAGGCGCGACCTTGGGAAGGCTTGACGGCAAGTTCTCCCCGGCGAAAATGCCACTGGAAATGCCACTCAAACTCACCTGCACTCACTTCCCCCTCAAGGAAGCCATGTTGCCAGGATTGGCGGGTAATTCTAACATGGGCAATGGTTTCTGGTAGACGTTTTGCACTCACAATGCTTTATGTCAAGTGTGGAATAACAGCTGATCGTGTAGGCTACTTATTTTATTTACTAAACATAGCTTAATTAGACAAACTGACAAAATGTGTATTTGTATTTGACGGGGGTTGTGTTAACCCTTCCGGTGTTATGCCTTCCCTAATATATATATTGTGAAATTATTTGATTTTTTATTTCACCAGAACTACTACAATTACTATTGATGCTAGATAATGGGAAGGCTTTGACATTTTCTTGCAAATCTAGCCCAGACAAACAGAACTAACACTTATGCGAACTCACTATTGCGGCGAACTCCGAAAAGAACATATTGGAGAAACAGTTACCTTTTACGGATGGGTAGACCGTCGCCGCGATCACGGTGGTGTGATATTTTTAGATTTACGCGATCGCTCTGGAATTGTCCAAATCGTCAGCGATCCGCAACGCACCCCAGATTCTTACGAACATGCGAACGCCCTGCGAAATGAATATGTTGTCGAAATCACTGGTAGGGTAACACAACGTCCCGAAGAATCGCTGAATACCCGCATCCCCACAGGCGAGCTGGAAATCTACGCCGATAAAATTAAACTTCTCAATGCTGTTCGCAAACAGTTACCTTTCCAAGTTTCCGTAGCTGACACTGAGACAGTGCGCGAAGACTTGCGGCTGAAATATCGTTATTTGGATTTGCGACGCGAACGCATGGCGCAAAATTTGCAACTGCGTCATCAAATTGTCAAAGCCATGCGTCGTTATCTAGAAGATTTGGAAGGTTTTATCGAAGTCGAAACCCCAATACTTACCCGTTCTACCCCAGAAGGGGCGCGG
>JBGTMK010000889.1:0-14880 GCA_041743605.1 Nostoc sp. | reverse complement strand
ATCAATTCCAATCCCATCCCGTCCCTGATCTTTCCCAGAACTATGGATATAATAACCATCCGCCAAATAAAGTCCGACATGGGTTGCTTTTTGGCTAGTTCCAAAAAATACGAGATCCCCGGCTACTAATTCTGCAATCGTAATTGGTTGGGTAAATCCTTCCTGTTGATAGGCATCTCTAGGTAGCCAAATACCCACCGAAGCAAACGCCGCTTGCATCAACCCAGAACAGTCATAATTTGGCCCAACCGTACCACCCCAAAGATAATAATTGGATTGTTGCATCGCTTTTTGGGTAAAGGCGATGACCTCTACTAGGAGTTTTTTAATTTCAGATTCAGAAAATGTTGCAGCCTGATAAGGTACAGTAGCAGATTGTAACGAATCAAAATCCCAAAAGGATACCCATCCCGAATAGTCATCTTCACACAAATAGACCTCAACCACTGAATTTTGATGATTTGATGTTACCCATAAATGTCGCCCAGATGCGGCTTGAGTTGCTAAACGCGTACATTCAGGAGAATCATATAAATTCAGATCAGCTAAACACTGATACTCCCCTGATTGTGGATTTTGGATTTTGGATTTTAGATTAAAGGACATTATTAGAGAATGATTTTTTTTAATAAAGACGAACAACTAGAAAATCTTGGGTTAGGCATTTTAGATGCAACTTGGGCAGCATTTCCGACTTTAGCCCGGAATCAAATTGCTTTGACTTGGGTTGTTTACGATCCACCAGTGCCAGTAAATACAGGTGGTGCGCTGACTCCCAACGCTTTTTGGGATCATCCAGTTCGTGGTTTCACTTATCGTGGTGTTGAGCGGATTTATCCCGCCAGTGTAGTCAAGATATTTTACCTGGTGGCGGTGAATGAATGGCTAGAAAAAGGCATGAGTCAAACTTCTAAGGAGTTGGAACGCGCTTTGCGAGATATGATTGTCGATTCTAGTAATGATGCTACCAGCTTGGTTGTGGATATTCTGAGTGGTACCACATCAGGGCCAGAATTACCAACCGGCCCTTTTGAAACCTGGAAATATCAGCGTAATATTGTTAACCGCTATTATCAATCTTTAGGTTGGGAAGAATTGGAGACAATTAACGTCTGTCAAAAAACTTGGGGTGATGGCCCTTATGGAAGGGAACGGGCGTTTGTGGGAGAGTTACTAGAAAATCGCAATATGTTGACTACAAATGCGATCGCTCGGTTACTGCATAGTATTGTAGGTGGGGTGGCGGTTTCAAGTGGGCGATCGCAAGCAATGATGGCTTTACTCAAACGTAGTCTCAACGATTTGCCATCCGACACTGAGGAAAATCAAATCACTGGTTTTTTAGGTGGCGGACTTCCTGAAAATACTCAAATTTGGTCAAAGGCAGGTTGGACAAGTCAAGTTCGCCATGATGCTGCGTATATTGAAATACCAGAACAACGACCTTACCTCTTAGTGGTATTTACTGAAGGCAAAGCACAGGCTAAGAGTCGGGAGATTTTGCCCTTTGTTTCTAAACTAGTTGCTGAAGCGATCGCTAAATAACTCTTCCCCATACCCCATTCCCTATACCCAAAAACTCCATCCCACTCATGGGGTGGAGTTTTTCAGTGTATGTGTATCTTTTTACCGAGCTTGCGTCACAGAGATTTGGTAGCATTAATTCAATACAGTTGAGATAAGACCAATTATGTATGAAGATACACATAATAATACCCCCCTGTAGTCCCCCCCAAGGCATCGCTACGGTGTACACACAAGTCTTAAAATTCCCCCTAGTACTTGGTTTCGTCATCTAGCAATAGGATTGTGCGATCGCTCTGTCAGCCTGTCCGCAGCGAGGAGGAACGACGAAGCAATCGCTTTAACCATAGGATTATGTGATTACTTCGCTCCGCTATCACTGCGCTCGTAATGACAATTTAAGGGGTCTATAACGCCTGAAACCCTTTCAGATAGTACTTGTGTGTACACCGTAGCCAAGGCATCGGGGGGACGGCGATAGCCGGGGGTGAATTATATGCAGCTTCACAAAAAAATGGTATAAGACCAAACACTTGTAAAGACGGCGATTTATCGCGTCTCTAAAACCTACAATTTTGTTCTATTAGCCCTTACTCTTGATTAAAAATTAATTTAGGAACTGATATGGATGCTCAAAAAATCAAAATTTTGTTGGTTGATGACAACTTAGAGAATTTACATTTTTTATCAGACATCCTGCAAAATCAAGGTTATCAGGTACAAGGTATCATTTCTGGACAATTGGCAATCAGTACGGCACTTGCTTCTCCCCCTAATTTGCTATTGCTAAATGTTCTGATGCTAGACATAGATGGTTATAAAATTTATCAACATTTGAGAACTCACGATACAACTCAAGGGATTCCAATAATTATTTTTGGTATTTTAGATGATCTATCTGAAAAAATAAACGTCTTTAATTTAGGCAATATTGACTATATTACTCAACCATTCCAAACTACAGAAGTTTTATTACGCGTCCAAAATCAACTCACCATCCAGAGGTTGAAAAAACAGTTAAAAGAACAAAATACCCAACTGCAACATGAGATTAGAGAGCGTCAACAGATTGCAGTTGAGTTAAAGATTCGCAACAGACAAATAGAAGATATTTTTAAAGAAATCCCCCTGATCATTAGCAAAGCTTTTTATCAAGAAGTTTCCCAAAGTGAACGCCTTTTAGTTGAAGCCGCCCTAGAGAAGAGTGAAAGTCAGTATCGCCATTTGGTGGAGACATCGCAGGACATGATCTGGTCGGTGGATATTGATGGATTAATTAGCTTTGTCAACCCGGCAGTCAAGCAGATTTATGGCTACGAACCTCATGAAATGATTGGGCGTGCTTTAACTGATTTCATCTCGCCTATGCAAGTTGCTCAAGATAAAGTAGCCTTTGAGCGCGTTCTTCAGGGAAAGCCAATCTTCCAGCATGAAACTACCTGTGTAGCTAAAGATAATACTTTACTTTATCTGATGTTTAATGCGATCGCATTACGCAATGAAGAAGGTCAGGTTATAGGCATGACAGGCACTGCTAGTAATATTACACAGCGTCGAGAAGTAGAAAAATTACTCCAACAAAGTGCGATTAAGCTCCACAATCATAACCTAGTGCTAACACAATTAGCACAAAATCAGACGCTTTATCAAGGTGATTTGAAAGCAGCTTTGAGTAAAATCACAGAAGCTGCTGTCCAGAATATTGGGATGGAACGAGCTAGTGTCTGGCTGTATGACGAAACAGGCATGAAAATCCAGTGTTTTGATCTATTTGAAGCTAGTCGCAATCAACATAGTGAAGGGCTTTTTTTGTCAGCAGTAGACTATCCAGTTTATTTTGCAGCTTTGCAGCAAGACCAACTAATCGCCGCAGATGATGCCCATACCGATCCCAGAACTAAGGAATTTTCTGCATCTTACTCAAGATTAAACATCACTTCCATACTCGATACACCCATCAGACTAGAGGGAAAGACCGTAGGAGTTTTATGTCTGGAAGCAGTGAGAGTTACTCATCATTGGACGCTAGAAGACCAAAATTTCGCTCGTTCTCTGGGCAATTTATTATCCTTGGTGTTGGAGGCAAAAGAACGCCAACGCGCAGAATCAGCACGACGAGCTTCTGAAGAAAAGTTAGCATCAGCTTTTCGTTCATCTCCTGATCCAATTGCCTTAATTACTATTCCCAATAAACGCTATGTGGAAGTTAACGACAGCTTTTGTCAGTTTTTTGGTTATTCTCGTTCTCAGGTTATCGACCATACTGATGAAGAATTGAATATTTGGGTGAATCCAGAAGAATATAATTTTCTTGTTTACATCCTGCAACAAACAAAAGCCATCCGCAACTATGAGATTGATGTCTGCACTTCAACAGGAGAAATCAGGACAACACTGTTGAGTGCGGAAATGATCGAGATTGATAGTCAATGGTACGTACTGGGCACAGCGAAAGATATTACTGAACGCAAACAGGCAGAAAATGAAAGCCGCTTGCTGCTGTTGACAACCCAAGCTATCACTCGCGCCAGTGATGTCAACAGTGCCTTAGCAGTGGTCTTGCGGTTAATTTGTCACACTATTAGCTGGGATTTTGGGGAAGCATGGATACCTAATGAAGATAGGACTGTTTTAGAACACAGTCTGGGCTGGTACGGTGGGGAAGATAGTTTAGCAGAATTCTCCCGCCAAAGCCAAACTGTAAAATTTGCTCTGGGAGTGGGACTACCAGGAAGAGTTTGGCAGAGTCAGGAGCCAGAATGGATAGAAGATGTTTCACTAGTTACAGAGCCAGTTTTTTTGCGATCGCAACAAGCAGCAAAGGTAGGACTAAAAGCTGGTTTTGGTGTTCCCATACTAGCTGGAAACCAAGTGTTAGCTGTTTTAGTGTTTTTTAAACGTAGTTCAGTATTAGTAGATCACCGTTTGCTCTTGCTAGTCAGTGCTGTTGCTGCTCAGTTAGGTGGGTTGATTAAGCGCAAAACCCTAGAACAAGAACTCGCACTCAGAGAAGCTCGCCTCAATGCCTTTTTTAGCAGTGCCCCCGTTGGCATGAATATTGTAGATAACCAGCTGCGATTTGTGCAAATCAATCAACTGCTAGCGGATATTAATGGATTACCTCTGCAAGATCATATTGGCCAGACCATCTATGAAGTCTTACCCCAAATAGCCTCCCTAGTGGAACCAATTTATCAACAGATTTTGTTGACTGGTCAACCGATTCTCAATCAAGAATTAAGCACCGCATCAATTAAACAACCAGATATTATCCGCCACTTCCTAGCTTCTTATTTTCCGATTCCTGGTGAAGACGATCGCCCCTCCGGTGTCGGCACCGTTTTAGTAGAAATTAGCTACTGCAAACACATCGAACAAGAACTGCGTTTAGCAAACGAACGCCTACAATATCTGCTCACTTCTAGCCCTGTGGTGATTTATAGTAGCAAAACATCAGACGATTTTAGTACGACCTTTATCAGTGAGAACGTTAAAGAAATGGTGGGCTACGAAGCACAGGAATTTATTAAGAATTCCAGTTTCTGGCTCCATCACGTCCACCCACAAGATATTGAAATCATCTCAAAAAAGTTTTCCTACCCTGCTGAACAGGAGTACATCTCTTACGAATACCGCTGGTTACACGCTGATGGAACTTATCACTGGTTCTACGAAAAGATGAGGTTAATTTATGACGAAGCTAACTACCCTATAGAATGTGTTGGTTATTGGGCAGACATTAACGATCGCAAATTGGCAGAGTTAGCTTTGCAGTCAGGTCAACAGCGATATCAACTTTTAGCAGAAGCCTCACCAGCTTGTATATTTCACGCAGACATAGATGGCAATGCCTTATATTTTAATCAACGCTGGAGGGAAATTACTGGATACAACTCAGAAGAGTCTTTGGGAATGGGTTGGATAAATGCCATACATCCAGATGACCGTGAACAGCTATTGTTGACATGGAATCAAGTAATATCAGCAGGGTTAATGTATAAGTACGAACATCGTTTTTTGCGAGATGATAATACAATTATCTGGGTAATTTGTCAGGCTTTGCCAGAATTTGGAGACGATGGAGAAATCAAAGGTTACATCGGTACAATTACAGATATTACCGAGAGAAAATTGGCAGAAGAAGCCTTGCGTGAGAGTGCAGAACGAGAAAGAGCGATCGCCCAAGTAATTCAAAGGATGCGCCAAACACTGGATTTAGAGACGATATTTGCAGCTACAACCCAAGAATTACGGCAAGTACTCAACTGCGATCGGGTTGTTGTCTATCGTTTCAATCCTCACTGGAGTGGTGAATTTATCTCCGAGTCGGTAAGTACTGGTTGGATTTCTCTAATAGAAGAACACAACAATCACCCGCATCTTACAGAAGGCGTCTTACAAGGTGGGTGTTGTCTAGCAAAATTTTTGGATAGTGCAGATGACCAAATGGAAGATCCTGCTCTGCAAGCAAGCCAAGGTGCAAGTTTCCGCTGTGTCCCAGACATTTACAACGCGGAGTTTCATCCTGCTTATATTAAACTCTTAGAACGCTTCCAGGCTAAAGCCTACATTATTGTCCCTATTTTCTATGGTAGTCAGCTTTGGGGATTATTGGCGAGTTATCAAAATTCCGATCCCCGCCAATGGAAACCAGAAGAAATCAACATCGTAGTTCAAATTGGCAATCAGTTGGGTGTTGCTTTACAACAGGCACAATTGTTAGCGCAAACTCAAAGACAGTCACAAGCATTGCAAGAAACTGTAATCGTTGCTGATGCTGCTAACCGCGCCAAAAGCGAATTCCTCGCCAACATGAGCCACGAGCTGCGTACCCCACTCAACGCCATCCTCGGTTTTACTCAAGTCATGAGCCATGATCATGCCTTATCCACTGAACATCAGCAAAATCTAGCAATCATCAATCGCGCTGGCGAACATCTTCTCAACTTAATCAACGACATTCTGGAAATGTCTAAAATTGAAGCTGGCAGAATAACATTAAATCTCAACAGTTTTGACTTAATCCGTCTCTTGGAAAACCTCGAAGAGATGTTACGCTTCCGCGCCACCTCCAAAGGATTAGAATTAGTATTTCAATATACATCTCACCTCCCTCAATATATCCAAGCAGACGAAAGTAAACTGCGTCAAGTCTTGCTTAATCTCCTGGGAAATGCAATCAAATTTACCGATACTGGGAGGGTGACATTGCAGGTGGGAATGAGGGATGGGGATTGGGATGCAGAGGGGCTGGGAGCAGGGAGCAAAGGAGAAGAGTTTTCCCCTCTGTACTCTTCCCCCTGTCCCTCTTGTGCCCAATCCCTAATCTTCGAGGTACAAGACACAGGCCGAGGTATTGCCCCACAAGAAATTGACTTGCTGTTTGAAGCTTTTGGGCAAACTGAAACAGGCAGGAAATCGCAACAGGGAACAGGACTAGGTTTAGCAATTAGCCGCAAATACGTGCAACTAATGGGGGGAGATATTAGCGTCACCAGCACTATTGACGAGGGAAGTAAATTTACTTTTGATATTCAAATTAGTCTAGCCGCAGCTAGCGAAATTCAGATAAAACAAACTAGACGCCAAGTTATTAGTTTAGCGGCCGCTCAAAGCGAATACCGTATTTTGGTGGTTGATGACTCCACAGATAGCCGTTTAGTGCTAATGAAAATTCTGACATCCATCGGTTTTGCAGTCCAGGAAGCAGCAAATGGCACTGAAGCGATCGCACTTTGGCAGACATGGCAACCGCACCTAATCTTAATGGATATGCGGATGCCGATTATGGACGGCTACGAAGCTACAAAAGTTATTAAAGCTAGAGAAGAAACCTTAATCTCAAATCACAAAACCATTATCATCGCCTTAACCGCTAATGCCTTTGAGGAACAACGAGAGGCAATGATCAAAGCGGGTTGTGATGATTATATTAACAAGCCCTTTCGCGAAGAAGAACTACTAGAAAAATTGAGCGAATATTTAGGAGTTCAATATACTTATCAAGAAGAAAGCTATCAGCTAACTAACGCAAGGCAACAGGAAATAAATTCAATCTTGACCCTTACGGATCTAGTGACTCTATTATCTGAAATGTCGCCGGAATGGGTGAAACAGGTGTATACTGCCGCAGCCCAATGCAGTGATGACTTAATTTTAGAATTGATTAAGCAAATCCCTTCAGAAAATGTGGTACTGCACAATTTTATTGAGAATTTAGCTCATAATTTTCAGTTTGAGAAAATTATGGAATTAACGAATATTGCAGGAGTATTATCCAGTTAGCAAGAATCCTCAAAGACTAGAACTTATCGCCTCGGATTTAAAAGCCATACTTTTGGAGACTAATATCATGTCCGCTTAATCACTTATTATATGTCATTGCGAGTGAAACCAAGCAATCCCAAACCTTTGCGATTGCTTCATTCCACTTCGTTGCATTCGCAATGACATATCGTAAGTGATTTACAGAACATGATATAACGGGAAAAGTTAGGATGGGATTGGGGAATGAGGGAGAACTTTTCCCCAATACCCCAATGCCCCATGCCCCAGTCCCATTCAAAATTCCACAATTACCGGCGTATGGTCGCTGGGTTGGGTTAATTTTCTGGGTGCGACATCGATGATGCAACTTTTAGCACGCTCATACAAGATAGGTGTGAGATAGTGATGGTCAATCCGCCAACCTAAGTTGCGACGGAAGGCGGCGGCGCGATAATCCCACCAGCTATAATTTCCGCCTTCTGTGGTGAATTTGCGAAAAGCATCGGCAAATCCCAGTTTCAGAATATCCCGTAAGGCTTGACGCTCTGCTTCTGTTGCCATAATGTGATTTTCTGTACTCACTTGCTCGTGAATATCCTTGTCTTCTAAGGCAATGTTGAAGTCTCCGCACACACAAATTGCAGGGTGTGACAGCACGAGCAATCGCAAATATTCATGTAGCGCTGTCAACCAGCGCATTTTGTATTCGTATTTCTCAGTTCCTACTGCTGCACCATTGGGAACATATAAGTTCACAATCCGAACACCATCAATTACACCTGTAATCACTCGCCTTTGCTCGTCCCATTCGTGGTGTAAATCTGGCAAAATTGCCCTAAATCCGGTACTTACATTTAAAAGTGGCTGGCGGCTAATTATGGCTACGCCATTATAGGATTTTTGTCCTGATATATAAAGGTTATAGCCTAATTCCTCAAAAGGCGATCGCGGAAATTCAGCATCCATAACCTTGGTTTCTTGCAAGCAGAGAACATCAACAGGATTCAGGGTTAACCAATCGATAACCTGTTCAAGGCGAGTGCGAATTGAGTTGACGTTCCAAGTAGCGATTTTCATTAGTTAGTTATCAGAATTTTTGTAAATTACTAATTACAAATTATGTAATTATTGTACAATTAATTAATATTTATAATTTCTGTTTCATTTCATAATTGCCTTTAAACACAGCTTAAATTATTTAATCCTATTGAACATTTTAGTATTACCAGCTACAAAATAATCAATTTTGTAAGTTCTGCTACAAAATATTTTACTGCATTATGATCCCCAAGACAGATGCAACAAGTAATAAATTAGCGATAGGTTAGAAGTGTAGGTCAGGATTGACTTTCGCCGATATCCCGTTAGATTTGTTGGTAGAAAGTTTGGGGTACGGTTAACTATTATTGCGCTTTTGCTAGCCTGTTAGGTTAATTTAAATGTCAAAAGAGTCAGTAAAAATGCTCTTTCCTCATAAAATAATGATCTAGCTCATTATTGAGGATAATTTCATAGGCTGAACCAAAAAAACGTATGAAAATCGCTCAAGTTGCCCCCTTATGGGAAAGGGTTCCACCTCCTAATTATGGAGGAATAGAACTGGTAGTGAGTCGCTTAACTGATGAACTTGTTCGTCGCGGTCACGAGGTAACTTTATTTGCCTCTGGCGATTCTCAAACTTTGGCTAATTTACAGGCAGTTTATCCGCGTGCATTGCGCTTAGACCCAAATGTGAAAGAGTATGCAGTGTACGAAATGCTAGAACTGAGCCAAGTTTACCAACGTGCTGCCCAATTCGATATTATCCATTCTCATGTAGGGATTTCGGCACTACCTTTAGCGAGTTTGATAACAGCAACTTCTACAGTCCATACGCTGCATAATAATTTTACAACTGACAATCGTCACGCATTTAGCTACCACCAAAAGCAACCTTATGTCAGTATTAGTAACTCGCAGCGTCAAATCGATCTCAATTATATTGGCACGGTTTATAACGGAATTGAGCTAACAGATTATCCATTCGTAGCCCAACCGTCAGAACCTGCATATTTGGCATTTTTAGGTCGTTTTTCACGAGAAAAAGGGCCGCAATATGCGATCGCCATTGCTAAACAGAGTGGTTGGCGCTTGAAGATGGCAGGAAAGGTTGATATCAAAGACTCTGAGTTTTTTGAACAAGAGATTGCCCCCCACATAGATGGTCAGCAAATCGAATATTTAGGCGAAATTACCCACGCCGAAAAAACTGAACTTCTGGGCAATGCTGCCATAACTCTTTTCCCCATTAATTGGCAAGAACCTTTTGGCTTAGTAATGATTGAATCAATGGCAACTGGGACACCAGTCATTGCCATGAATTTCGGTTCCGTACCCGAAGTTATTGTTCACGGTAAAACAGGTTTTATCTGCAAAAGCTATGCAGAAATGGCAGCAATGATTCCATTAGCTTTGGAACTCAATCGCCAAACCTGTCGAAAATATGTGGAAAATAACTTTAGCGTTAGCCAAATGGTTAACGGATATGAAGCTGTTTACAGACAAATTATTAAAGACCGCATAGAATCGAATGGCCGCATTCATGCAGCTAACATCCAGTTTTAATAACTGCTTTTTTTTCTGAGTTTAAAACAACAATTTTTTAAGGAGGACATTGGTATGAGTACGAGAGCCAACACCTGCCCATGCTGCGGTGGTTCCCTCCTGCGTCATGCCCGTCATGGTGAACTATATTGGTTTTGCCTGTCGTGCCGACAAGAAGTACCGCTATTAACTGGTATTCGCTTGCCTAATGTGGATACCCGGAACACTGGGGTGGTTCCCCAGCCAGCAGTGAGTACCTAGTTTTTCATATAAAACCTACTAAAAATCAATACTGATTTAGTTTAGACCTATCAATTAGCTGCAACTGGTAAAATCAGATGAAGCTAATTGATAGGTTTAAAGTTTTGTTAGCAGCCTTACTTTATGGGCAAGAAGATTTACGCCTAGAGCAAGTTCCTGAACCCACTCCGGCGGCTGGCGAAGTTGTAATCCAAGTGGGGGCAGCAACAACTTGTGGTACAGATTTGAAAGTCTGGCGGCGTGGTGGTCATGCCAAAATGTTGAAACTACCGACACTGTTCGGTCATGAAGCGGCTGGGCGAATTGTTGCTTTGGGTGCAGGGGTGACAAATTGGCAAGTAGGCGATCGCATTGTCGCTAATAATTCTGCCCCATGCATGGAATGTTTTTTTTGTCAACGCCAAGAATATTCTTTATGTCCAAATTTGACATGGAATAATGGTACCTTTGCCCAATACCTAAAAATTCCTGCACCGATAGTAGAGCATAATTTGTTGCGGATTCCCGATGAGTTGCCGTGGGAATTGGCAGCGATGACGGAACCTTTAGCTTGTGTATTGCATGGTGTAGCGCGTTCTCATATTAAGCCCAAAGATAAAGTAGTCGTCTTAGGAGATGGGGCGATCGGGCTAATGTTTGTGGCGGCGCTGAGTGAGAAAGCTGAAGTTTTACTGTGGGGAGGTAATAACCACAGATTAGAAATTGGTCAGAAATTGGGTGCAGCCCAGACTTTTAATTATCATCAAATCTCGGATATTTCCAGTGTAGTGAAAGAACTTACCCAAGGATGGGGCGCAGATGTGGTGATTGAAGCCACTGGTGTAACAAGTGTGTGGGAAACTGCGATCGCCAGTGCCCGTCCTGGTGCAACAGTCAACCTATTCGGTGGATGTCCACGGGATACAAGCATTACTGTGAATACAGAACAGCTACACTATAGCGAACTTACCATCAAAGGCGTGTTTCATAATACACCAGAGTATGTGCAATCGGCTTTATCACTGATAGCTAGTCGCAAAATACTCTTTGAGTTACTTATTAGTGAACAGCGGCCATTAAAGGATTTAGAACAGGTGTTTGGTGAGATGAAAGCGCGTAAGGTAATTAAGGTGGCGATCGTTCCTTAATATTTTGCGGAGTACAGCAGATGATCTGGGTCTAGCCAAACAATGTAGAAAATTTCGTTAATAAAAAACCCATGAACCCTACCATATTCATTAGAGGAGATGGAAAATTGATATGGTATGTCAACTAATTGTTCTTCATTCGGCAAACCAAATGCCCTCTCGCTGGTATCTTCCCACTTGATGGGATGACATCTGAGAGTACTGCTACGATTCACTAACAACTCTTGAGCCGTTAGGCTAGATAGAGCTTTTAACCGATCAAGCAAGTTCAGCCAGTAGATTACTTGTTTTTGGCTACAAGAAAACTTGTTGTTACTGTCCTGATAATATTTAAACGAAAAGCTGATGCCTTGAGGTGACTTTAGCTTAGTTGGTTTAATACCTGATGTGCCGTCTTTGACAACCTCAGTCTTCTTAATCCTTTTCTTCGGCACGATACCTGTAGTACTCCTTCATCCACTGTTTCTGAATAACTTCGTTGGAAGGTTCATCAGGTGGTAGATTTCCTCTAGCCAAATTCCAGGGTGCCTCAGCATGAGTCATCTGCTCTAGTTCATAAGCATCGCAGGCAAAGTACTCTTGTGCAACCTCATCTAGAAACTCTTGAACCTCTTGGGGTAATTCTGGATTAGCATCTTCTAAAATTGGTTGCCATCCAAAAAGCTTGTACTTCTGGTACAACGCAGGTATCACAGGACCATGTATCCAGGCTTGAAAATCCTCTGGGAATAGAGAAGTGTCATAGAGTGCAAGATGCCAAGCCTGAGAATAGTACACAAGCTTTTGCAGCTTTAGATTACTGATAAAAGAACCCGTTTCATTTGCCAACCAGATAAAGTAATCTGCTACGTTAAAACATGACAACACTACAACCACCTCCTTCAGCCTGCTAGATAATAGCTAGCCTTAATTCGTTCTCATACATCAGCTTACAGAGTTATCACAGCAAGAGCTAGGAAGAATTTCTCTGTTTCTTATAGTTTAATTGTACTACTTTAAATTTTTACTTAGAGAATCGTAAAACTATCAATAACTTTTTGCAATTACCCCAAAGAGTTTTGGCAGTCTGCTACAACGGGATTGTCATACCCAAATCAAATGAATACCCCTTATTTTAATCAAACTTTTTAACAATCATAGGCATTATGTCCTCAAATTTTGTTTTTGTTAGAGAGCCTAGATACGCTTCTATATTCACAGCAAATGGAGGTACTATATTTACCTGATAAGGTTGTTGCCGTAAACCATCTAAAATGCCAAATCGCTGGCTTTGTGGCGCAATATTTACAAGTTCTATCAGGTTCTCGAAATCAAAATCAAAATCAAAATCAAAAGAAAGTGCAAACTCAACTCCATCTGGGACTAGATTAATGAGTATGGAGAGCGTTTGGTCATCAACTCGAACTATATGGTCAATTGGAATTTCGTAGAATAAATATGCAATTTCCTGGTCAGTGTAGCCTGACTTATACAGATATATTCCATAATCAGGATATAGTTTCTTAGGTCTTGGTTGATAACTAAACACAGTATATGGAGATAACAGTTTCTCTACTTGTGGCCACTTATTTACAATATCTTGCAGGGCAACTCGAAAAATAGGTTCGATATGACTGATGTGAAATACAACTAACTCATGACCATTGCATAGAGCGTACAAATCAACTCTGATTTCAGGATGAATTGCATAACTGTATACCTGTTCACAGTTTACGCCATTCGTTATGTTTTGACCTGGGCGTTTTGCGTCCAAGACCCAAGCAAACTTATTTTTTATACGTAACAAGTAATCTGGAACTATGTTTACCTTATGTTTCTTTGATCCAATCATTACAATTCTTGATCTGGGCTGAATGTGATGCTCATAACGATTCCATCCTTGGCTTTTTCTATGATAGAGCGTTCATGAGTAAGATCCTTAATGTCTTAAGTTGGTTGACGCTTGAAGTAATTTTCCTGAAAACGGGAAAACTATGGTTACTCCACTAATGGGGAAATTTCCATGAAAGTCCTGAACAGCAAAATGCTCAAAAAATCTCTGCTTAACTGTTTAATTTTGCCTTTTTCTCTAATGCCCTGGCTGTGCGCGGGAACGCTTTTTGATTCCAAAGCTATTGCTTTACCAGGGCAAAGTACAGAGGAAGTAGGCACCTGGATTAAAGCACATCCCACACTCCGCCCCAGCAGTGGGGAGCGATTGTTTGTGCAAAAAACTGATACTGCTGCTCAACGATTCACTTTTCAAGCCTCGGTATTGCCTCCTGGTAGGGTGGAGTTTTCCAAAGACCGAGGCAGAATTCGCTCTGAACGCATTGCTATGTATGATGCTATTAACGGCATGACATTTGAGCGCCTTCAAGAATCCTTGCGGGTAATTTATGGCTTAGAGATTTATCAAGACTACGATCGCGCCCAAGTCGTGTATCAATATCCCAACCAGAAAGTAATTAACTCAGCGCGTCTAGCCAGAACTCCGATTCGGGAAGCCTTGAAGGGAGAATTACGAGTAGGCGATCGCTATGTATATTGGGTGGAAATTGCCCAACCCAAGACTGGCAAAGCTTTTACTGGTCAAATGACGGTTTTGCTTAAAACTGACCTAGACAAATTAGAAAAGGAACTGCAAATTCGTTAATGGGAATTGGGAATTGGGCATTGGGCATTGGGCATTGGGCATTCCCCTCATCTCCCTCATCCTTTTCGTTGAAAGATTACTGAATCCCTATCCTACAACTTCCCCAACTCCATCTGAGCTAGGGTTTGCCATGTACCCGAAAAGATACTTTCAGATGCTAAGGAAATGCGTAGCAAATCTTCTTTCAGAAGTGGCGGCCAATCAACCCCGACTTTACGCCCTGCGCCAAATAGCTGTTGCGCCTTAATACTTAACTGATAAAGGGCCAAAGCCAGTTCTCGGTCTAGGCTCTTTGCATCTTTAAGGGCTTCAAACACCACTTTCAATGCTAACAAAATCGAAGTGATCTGACCGGGTACCGGTGGTTTCCCCTGTTTCATACGCGTTAACAGCGCATCTGGGTTTTCCTCGGTTGTGATTGTCTGATCTATGAGGAGTTTCCGAGCTGTTTCGTAATTCATGTAGCCAGTTTAGCGTACATTT
>JBGTMK010000888.1:0-3342 GCA_041743605.1 Nostoc sp. | reverse complement strand
CGCAAAAAACTCTCGGGCAAGAATAGCGATAATGTTTTCTAGGCCACCAACTTTAGGATAGAAATTAGGTGAATAAATTAAAATTTTCATTTTAATTAGTATGATCCACGCTTAATGAGTAAGCACAGTGTATCCCCCGGCACTTTATCCGGGACGAAAAGCTTAAATAAAGTGGATAGAACTTGTGTAGATCCTGTATATATCACAGAACTTTTGGTGGGATAACCCCACTGCTCAACAATCTCCAGTGAATATCGCGGCAACACTCGAGATAAGGCTTCTAGAAGAACTGGATAAATATGCGTTTGATCCCCTTTTTCATCAAACGAGGCAAGCTTTCCAGTCAAGAAAAATTTTAGTCTGCAACTCACAGAATGAATATTAGGAGTTGTCATTAAAAAGTAACCATCATCGCCCAAATGTTTTGAAGCGTAGTAGAATAAACGACCAGGATTTTCTAAGTGCTCAATAATTTCAATCGCGCTAATCAAATTAAATTTTTGATCATCTAAGCCCAAATCATCATAATCTAAATTGGCTTGAGAGCAGGTAGCTTTGGAAGTCGCAAATTGCTCGATATCTAAATCTATTCCGTGCAGGCTTCTAAAGCCTTGATTCGCTAGGCGATCAAGCCATGCTCCTGTACCACAGCCTATGTCAAGTATAGGAGTATCAGGACTTAAATCAGGAAGCTTACAAATTAAGGCATCATGCAAACCTTGGATGGTACGCTCTGGCAGTGATTTAACGTTCATGGAATTTAAGTCGAAATTAATTAGCTATCTTTTAGCTTGATTGAGACTAGAGAGTAGCTCATAATAAATGTCTGTCTGGATAGCCAAAGTATGCGATTGATACCAGGCATAGGCCTTGTCTGCAATCACCTGCATCAATGCCATATCCCTTTTCTCAGTATTGTATTGTGCTGGAAGGGCGTAATGCTTGCCAGGTTGCAACCCCTCTTCGGGGAGATCGGTCATGATGGCGCTGATGGGTATGACTCGGTGGGCACAGTACGCTGCGAAAATTGTGGATTTGCCAAGAAATGCAGGATTGTAGCTGAAAAAGCCTGCGATCGAGTCAGAGAGGATAGCAGATACCTCTTCGCTGGGAAGGCACTCCGCAGCGGTAATCGGCACAGTATCTATATCAGTAGGGAGCGAGTCAAGGGAGGGGCCAATGTCGAAGATTTGTTGGATGTCCAGGTATCGGCAAATTTGGCCCAGTTGTTCTAAAGAATTTTTGTAAACTTTAGAACGTTGACTGCGTCCCCCAAAGATGACGAGGCGACGGGTACGTTCAGCCAAGCTGGAAGGATTTTGTGGTTCGCCTACGGTTGAAAAGACAGGAAGTGATGGAATAGTCGTAAACCGTTCTGGGGCATAGCTGTGAAGTAGCTCTGCATAAGAATGTTTGCTGGTGAGAATGCGATCGCTCGTTCTCACTAATCGTTTCGCTAGACCATGCTGTGACGAAGATAGCCAGAAGGCACTTGTCCAAACAGGACCAGAAGCTGCAATTTCATGAAACATGGTGACTAAAGATTGCTCTGGCTTCAAAGTTTTCCATGTTTCTATTCCCTTTACTAGCCAATCAGGGCACCCCCGCTTGGCATAGCCATATCCGACATAATGCAAAAGTAGCAAATGTGAGGAATGAATTTGGGATATTTCTTTAATAAGTGCGCTAGCTGAGGGATGAGATACTTTACTCACCTGAAATCCCTGAATTTGGCTATCCCCAGACCAAGATGGTTTACATACTAAAAAATGAGTATTGGTATTAAAAGCAGCATTAAGTTGAGATGCTAAATTGAGAGCATAATCCCCAACTCCATCGGTAGTAGGCGGAAGCTGAGGAACTATAGCAAGAATAGTCCTCGGGTTACAAATCATATGATTAAGTCTTGAACCTTCCTACAAACAGAAAAAAGGGAAATGAATAATTCTTCTTTTTATATTTGCTGCAAAGGTAATAATAGGGGTAGGTAAACTTCGATTTAAAATTGTGTAGGCTTTAACTAGCCGCAAGAATACTGGACTAAGAGGGTTAAAACTTTTAAGCAATAATTTCCATAGATCAACAACATCAGAAAAAGTTTTCTCGCCTGATTTTTCTCTTGCCGCAAGAATGGCTATTTTCACCTTCAACTTATAAATTTTTTGAAGATTAGAGCCAAAATTTCCTTGAACCACACAATCAAGCACGGCTTCCATACTACTCAAGCTTCTTGCCATTTTGGCGTGATATAGGCTTAAGTCAGTTTGTAAGTTTGAAAAGTTTTTTCCATGAATTCTCCAAGCAGAGAGCGGTTCTTCAATGAAGTAAGAATACCCTTGCATTAGAGTGTATAAAATTAAATATTCATCGATAAAAATATCTACAGCTTTAGGGATGGAACAATTCTTTAAAATGCTTGCTCGTGCTGCAAAAGTTGATCCGCCTCCAAATAAAATTCTGCGTTCATAAAAATAGGACAGCAATTTTTCACCTTCTACTTTGTGACCTAACAAATGTCTAGGGACGGGTTCAATAGTTTTGAAATTATCGTTTTGGTGCCAGAGCAAGGCAGGGTGAGCAACATGAACTAACTCTTGATCGAACTCAAAAATTTGCACAACTTCACGGATTTTTTGAGGTAAAAACCAGTCATCTGCATCTAAGTTAAAAATATATTTTCCCTGGCTTAAATTAATTCCCACTTGTGTTGCATGGGCTTTACCCATGTTTTTTTGATAAAAATACCTTATCTTTTTGCCATAGCACTTTATTGTCTCCTCAGTCTGGTCAGTAGAGCCATCATCGACTACCAAGATTTCGAGTTGGTCTTTTGGAAAATCAGATTCTAGAATGCTATCAATCGCTTCACTGATATAGTGACCATAATTATAAGTAGGGATAATTATGCTGGCAAGAAGAGAAGACATAGATTCCCTAAACGACTTGAGCGGTAATAATAAATTGAGTTCCTAACAAGCTAGGCATCATACAAGTTGCGACTCGATCAATCGTGGGAGTAAATGGTTTAATTAATTTCCTAATACCTGGAAGAGGAAAGTAGCCATCAGCTTCACGCGTTATGACCTCAAAGCCAGAATCTTGAACCAGATTAAATGCTGTATCCCAATCAAAAAAGCGAAAGTGAGTTTTATCCATCAATCCACCATCTGTATATTTAAAATTACCTTTTAGAAATTCAAATCTTTGTTTCCAATGTAATACGTTGGGTAGCGCAACGATCAAAATTCCGTCTTTATGGAGATGATTTTTAAGTCTACTTAGCAATGCCCTTGGATCGTAAAGATGTTCTAAGACATGACTGCAAATAATACAATCAAATAT
>JBGTMK010000887.1:0-3451 GCA_041743605.1 Nostoc sp. | reverse complement strand
AATAAGTCTCTCAAGCAAATGGAGAAGCCACACAGCTTACAAACTAGTTGTTTCATCGCTCAGGTTACAAATTTACCTAGCGATCGCTAACGATTGTGCAAGGGTTTTGAGACTCTAGATGTTATAACCTTGCACTTGTTTGTTGGAAAAATGCTTAAAACCCTTACCTGGTCTATATTACCATTCTATTCAGCAAGCCCTATTTAACAGCGAAGTAGGCTTCTAGCGCCTCAGAACCACCAATTAATTTACCGTCGATAAACACTTGGGGAACTGTTGTCGCACCTGTCACTGCTCGTAACGAACGTGTGGTGATATCCTTACCCAAGGTAATTTCTTCATAGTTAATTCCATGTTCCTTGAGCATCGCCTTAGCACGCGCACAGAAGGGACAACCGACTTTCGTAAACAGGGAAACTATTTCAGGTTTCACTGCTTGGGGGTTGATGTATCTGAGCATTGTTTCAGCATCGGACACCTTAAAGGGATCTCCTGGTTCTTCTGGTTCAATAAACATCTGGTTAATTACACCATCTTTCACCAGCATAGAATAACGCCACGATCGCTTCCCAAACCCCAAGTCTGATTTATCTACCAGCATACCCATGCCTTCAGTAAATTCACCATTTCCATCGGGAATGAGTGTGATATTTTCTGCTTCTTGATCCTTTGCCCATTCGTTCATTACAAAGGCATCGTTGACAGAAATACAGATAATATAATCGATACCATTTTCTTTGAAAACCCCAGCCAATTCGTTATAGCCAGGGAGATGAGTTGATGAACAAGTCGGAGTATAAGCACCCGGTAGAGAAAAGACAACCACTGTCTTATTAGCAAACAATTCATCGGTTGTCACATCCACCCAGTCGTTATTCTGGCGAGTATGAAAAGTGACATTGGGAACTTTTTGTCCTTGGCGATTGGGGAACATAATTTTGTTTCCTGAAGTAATCAATTCCAGTCATAACTTATAATCGGAGAACTGGTACAATCTAATTATCAATTGCCTAAGAAACTTCATTAATGAATGGAGCGATCGCTGCTACAAATTCAGCAGTTGATTCATAAGGTAAAACATTACGCCCATTTATTTTTATACCTCGACCTTGAGGTAAACAATCGAGATAGTGAGCCAAGCGTTCATCTGGCGTTTCTTTTCTATTGTCTTGGCTAATACTCGATGCAGTTTCCCCCATAACCGCTAATGTTGGTTGCTGAATGGAGGCAATAAAAGTAGTATAATCCTCTCGCCAAAACCCTGCTAAAAAAGAAAACACTGCATGACGACTAGCAAGATTTTCTGCACCTGCAAGCAATGTATTCAACCATTCTGCATCCACAGCATTCTCAGAAGCAAAGAGTTGACGAATCGAAAAAGAACGTAGAAATTTTGGGGTGCGTGCATAGCGATAAACAGCACTTCCAAAAGGTGAATCTAAAACACTCCAAAGGAATTTTTGCTGCCATTCCGGCGGTTTGTTTGTCATCAAAGCCCATGCTGGCGGCCCAGCAAGTACGAGTCCAGCAATTAAATTTGATTCCCTTTGGACTAATTGAATAGCAACTGGCAATAACGCACCTTGTACTACTACAATAACAGGTCTTTGCACTACTATTTGTAAAAAGTACTGCAACTGTTCTGCCCAATCACTAGGAGTGTAAGCTACATGAGGCATATCACTTTCACCGCATCCTAGTAAATCAGGATTGTAAATTAAATTATGCTGACCTGAATTATACCATTCGCTACAAAATCGCTGCCAAAAATGCCGCGACAATCCGACACCAATCGGATGAATTAGCATTAAGGGAACGCCCTCAGATATTGTCTTATTTGGTTGATGAATTTCGTAGGCGCAACGATAATTACGCCAGATGTAAAACT
Source organism: Nostoc sp. (assembly GCA_041743605.1). Lineage (GTDB taxonomy): Bacteria > Cyanobacteriota > Cyanobacteriia > Cyanobacteriales > Nostocaceae > Nostoc. The sequence continues at coordinate 1,563 of JBGTMK010000887.1, read as the reverse complement.
GGCTAGGAGATGCTGTCAAATTGGTTGTGTTCGTTACAGCAGATGGTTGCATAATTCCTAGTTGTTAATACTTGCTAAAAAATCATCTGGGGATGAATTAACTGGTATCCAGCCTCTTTGAGCTTTTCATTCGATACCCAAGCATTATATGGGCGGGTACTCTTAACAGAAGTATCCCACTTAACTTTGGGTAAATTATGTTTTTCAAATAAGCGATCTAACACTTCTCGGCTAGTGAGATGTGCATCATCTACTAGATTATAAATCCCTTGCAACCGATGTTGACGGGCAAATTCTATCGCACCAACAATATCATCTAGGTGAATCCAATTTGTGATATCCTCGCCATTGCCAGGACGGGTTGCACCAGAATATCTACCGAATATTTTTATCAGTTCCCTAGCAGTCCCATAAATCCCTCCTAAGCGGAAGATACAAACACGGAGATTTTCGTTAGATGCTGATAACAAAATATCCTCTGTTTTGCGGAGAATTTGTGCATTTAAATTAGCGGGTGCAAGTGGTGTTTCTTCATCAACCCATACACCATTTCTGTCACCATATACCGCATAGCTACCTGTATATATTAATTGTTTTACACTTTTAATATGCTGCAAAGATGAAACTAGAGCTTGGGCAGTTTGGAGATAAGTTTCTTCATAAACTTCTCCATCTTTTGCCCCAACACTCAAAAGTACAACATCTTGATTTTGTAAAACTAATTTTAGATTATCTAGATTATTACCACAGGTAACTACAACTCTTTGAGATACTGATTGTAGTGCAGGTACACGCTCAGGAGAAGTTGTGGTTACATTGACAACAAAATTCATATTTTGGTGCCAATATTGAGCAACCTGATAACCAACATAACCACAACCAATGATTGCAACGTTCATGACAAATTAGACACAAATAAATTAAACTACTTATTGAGACAATATTCTCAATTAAGAAAGGGGACGTCAATAGTACCATTTTGGATTTGAGATTTGAGATTTTGGATTGTGAAAAAGTTAGTTAATAAACTTTTTGGCAATCCATCTGTCGCAATCATTTTTCCAATTGGTATAGATTTAACGTAAGAATTCAGCACCCAGGAGTCAGGAGTCAGAATTTATAAGGAATCTAAAATAATTAGTATATTTATTCATCAAATATTTTTCTGATTCTTTAACTATTCTGACTCCTGAATTCTGACGATTTAACAATCCAGAGTCAAAAATCAATAACAATAGTACAACTTAATGACTATTTTGCTAATTCTTTCTCAATTGTGGCAATTATTTCTGGTGAATTTGGCTGGACACTACTATTAAATCGAGCTACCACTTCACCATGCTTATTAACTACAAATTTTTCAAAGTTCCAAGCAACAGTTCCCGTTGGCTCAACGGCTTTGGTAAGTCGCTCATAAAGTGGATGCTGCTGTGAGCCTTTGGCGTGAACTTTATCGAATAGTTCAAAGCTAACACCATATTTACTCGTGCAGAATTGCACAATCTCTTCATTGCTTCCTGGTTCCTGCGCTCCAAAATCGTTACAAGGGAACCCCAAAATACG
>JBGTMK010000886.1:0-9757 GCA_041743605.1 Nostoc sp. | reverse complement strand
AGCTACCCTGGTAATTTATGATGACCTTTCCAAGCAAGCCCAAGCTTACCGCCAAATGTCCCTACTGCTGCGTCGTCCACCCGGACGCGAAGCTTATCCTGGTGATGTATTCTACATTCACTCCCGCTTGTTAGAAAGAGCAGCCAAGCTGAGTGACGAATTAGGTAAAGGCAGCATGACCGCCCTACCAATCATCGAAACCCAAGCTGGTGACGTTTCGGCATACATCCCCACCAACGTAATTTCGATTACCGATGGTCAGATATTCCTGTCTTCTGACTTGTTTAACGCTGGTATCCGTCCCGCTGTAAACCCTGGTATTTCTGTATCCCGCGTGGGTTCTGCGGCTCAAACCAAGGCAATGAAAAAAGTTGCCGGTAAGATTAAATTGGAACTAGCTCAATTTGACGACCTACAAGCCTTCGCTCAATTTGCTTCCGACTTAGATAAAGCCACTCAAGACCAGTTGGCACGGGGTCAACGGTTGCGCGAACTCCTCAAGCAGCCACAAAATTCGCCACTCTCAGTATATGAGCAAGTAGCAATTTTGTACGCTGGTATTAATGGCTACTTAGATGACGTGCCTGTAAATCAAGTAACCACCTTCACTGCGGGTCTACGTGAGTACTTAAAGACTGGCAAAACCCAGTATGCTCAAGGAGTACAAGCTTCTAAAGCATTAGGTGAAGCAGAAGAAGCTGCCTTGAAAGAAGCGCTGACCGAATACAAGAAGACCTTCAAAGCAGCAGCGTAATTAATAGTGAGGAGTGAAGAGTTAAGAGTTAAAAGTTAATGAAATACTCCTAGCTCTTAACTCCTAACTCCTAACTCCTAACTCCTAACTCAAGAATATGGCCAATCTAAAAGCAATACGCGATCGCATTCAGTCGGTCAAAAACACCAAAAAAATCACAGAAGCCATGCGTCTCGTAGCTGCGGCTAGAGTGCGTCGGGCGCAAGAACAAGTGCTAGCTACTCGTCCCTTTGCCGATCGCTTGGCACAAGTATTGTATGGTTTGCAAAGCCGTCTGCGCTTTGAAGAAGCAAACCTACCACTACTGAAAAAACGCCAAGTTAAGTCAGTCGGGTTGTTGGTTATTTCAGGCGATCGCGGTCTATGCGGCGGCTACAATAATAACGTTATCCGTCGTGCAGAAAACCGCGCCAAGGAAATTCAGGCAGAAGGTCTAGACTATAAATTTGTGATCGTCGGACGCAAAGCTACCCAGTACTTTCAACGCCGCGATCAGCCCATCGATGCTACTTACAGCGGCTTAGAGCAAATCCCTACCGCAGCGGAAGCCAATGAGATCGCTGATCAACTACTTTCCTTGTTCCTTTCGGAAGAAGTTGACCGGATCGAATTAATCTATACCAGATTCCTTTCCTTGGTTAGCTCTCGTCCTGTGATCCAAACCTTACTGCCCCTCGATCCACAAGGTCTAGAAGCAGCCGATGATGAAGTCTTCCGCTTGACAACCCGCGGCGGTAAATTTGAAGTCGAACGGGAGAAAGTGACTAGCCAAGTCCGCCAGTTGGCTCCTGACATGATTTTCGAGCAAGATCCAGTACAGATTCTTGATTCTCTGTTACCTCTGTATCTGAGTAACCAGCTATTGCGGGCGCTGCAAGAATCGGCAGCTAGTGAACTAGCAGCCCGAATGACAGCCATGAGTAATGCCAGTGAAAATGCTGGTGAACTGATTAATACCCTCACCCTGTCTTACAACAAAGCTCGACAAGCTGCAATTACTCAAGAACTACTTGAGGTTGTAGGTGGTGCTGAAGCACTAACTTAGAAAAATACTTGTTGTGGATCATGCTAAATAGCCAATTGCTAGTTGTTTTAAAATTAGCGATTGGCTATTTTGAGTAATTAGAGCCATATATTCTGACTTTAATAATTACGAATTACGAATTACGAATTACGAATTACGAATTACAAATTTAAGAATCATGTATTATAATTGAATTATGAAGCGCATGGGTCCGTCACGGTTTCGACAGGTTGGCGAACGCTACTCTGTGATTCAGGTCGAGAGTGAGTCTCCTCTCGCAAATCAAAGGCTCAAACAAAAAGTAAATGCGAATAACATCGTTAGCTTTGCTCGTAAGGATGCTCTAGTAGCTGCCTAAACACCTCTTATAGGTTCGAGCGTCTTTAGTTTGACTCCGTTAAGGACTGAAGACCAACCCCCAACGGATGCTCTAGCAAGCGTTCTCTGGTTGGCTTGCTGGCTAAGATTAAATCAGAGCATCCTACGTTCGGGATAATGAACGATTCCCGCCTTGAGGGTCAGAAAGGCTAAACCTGTGAATGAGCGGGGGGTCAATACCCAATTTGGACAGCAGTTCGACTCTGCTCGGATCCACTAAAAATAGTTAAAAAGTCCACCAAGCAATTTTATGTTTAGGTGGATTTTATTTTATCTGCAAAGAAGTCAAGAGTCAGAAGTAAAAATGTATTCTGACTAACCCTGTTTTGTCACTCTCGGAAAACAATAATCGAAGCAAGATTCTGAAACTTTGATTGAGTCAAGCTTTGAGCCTTTATTTTCTAACAGGAACTTAAATGTATAGGCAAAACCTGGATATTAAAGCTCTGAAAGGCTTTCAGCGATTGGGTTATCCCAAAGTGATAAAAGAGGGCTAATATATCAGATTTTTGGAGGAAACAAAAACATCCTGTGGCAACAAGGCGAATGACTTTTCGGTTATACCCAAACGAGAAAACTTTGGGGATTTTGCGGTATCACCGAAAGCTCCACAAGGACTTGTTTATTATTCCAGAAGCAACGATTAGCCAAATTGACCGTTAACATATTCTTTAGTCGCCTCTTGTTGAGGAGCATTAAAGATGGCTGAAGTTTTATCGTATTCCACAAGATAGCCAAAGCGATTTCCATTTTCGGCAGCTTCGGCATTGAAAAAAGCAGTCATGTCCGAAACTCGTGTTGCTTGTTGCATATTGTGTGTGACGATGACTATCGTATAGTTCCCCTTGAGTTCATGCATAAGTTCTTCAATTCCCTTTGTTGAGATGGGATCAAGTGCAGAGCAAGGTTCGTCCATCAGGATAACTTCAGGCTTCATAGCGATCGCTCGTGCAATACAAAGCCGTTGTTGTTGTCCACCAGACAATGATAAACCGTTATTCTTCAATTTATCTTTTACTTCTTTCCACAGTCCGGCTCTTTGTAAAGAGTCTTCTACCAATTCATCTAGGTTGCCTTTGAAATTGCTAATCCGCGCACCAAAGGCAATATTGTCATAAATTGATTTGGGAAATGGATTGGGTTTTTGGAACACCATGCCAATCCGACGACGTACTTCAACAGAATCTACATCTTTATCGTATAAATTTTTTCCTCGGTAGGTAACTCTACCATCCTTGGTTTTGTTGGATAAGTGCAGCAACTCCTTCATTCCCCTGACCACCTTGACCTACAGGCCATTTTACGGAGGTTCCTACTCCAGAAGGCCACTTGGGGCAAGCTGCATTAATATGATTTACAAAAATAAATGTCGTACCACTACCGTCAGAGCGATGTGACCAGAGAATCGGTAAGTTAGGTAACTTGAGATTTGGGTTTACTTTAGCAATTGCTGGATCATTCCAGTTAGTGATATTGCCTTGTACAATTCCACAGTACACCTCCCTACTTAACCGCAGTTGACCGTCATTAACACCGGGCAAGTTATAGGCAAATGACAGAAATCCCCCTGCCATTGGAACTTGGATCGGCTCATAGTTGTATTTAGATTGGAAAGATTTTAAGCGATCGCCTTCAATTGGCGCATCACTGGCACCAAAATCTACAGTCCCGTTAATGTACTGCTCCAAACCTGCACCGCTTCCTACTGATTGATAACTTACCTGTACATTAGAAGCAACATCTTTGTTATATGCAGAAAACCAGCGTTGATAAAGAGGAGCGGGAAAGGTCGCACCAGCACCACTAATGGCAACCGTACCACCAGCACCTTGTCCCTGAGATCCACCTACTGTAGGCGCTTCGGTTCTAGGCCCACAAGATACAGATCCTAGTGAGAGGGTTAAAAGTATTGCAGAAGTACCTTTGAATTTTTGAAAATTCATAACTATTCTCATCACATTGATCATTAACTTCAGTATTGAATAGAAATGTGATTCAAAAGTGACATTTCTTTAAGATATGGTTAAGCTTTGTCTAAGTTTTCCCTAATTAGAGATTGCTGAAAAAGAAAAAGAAGCTCACAGTATAAGAGGTGGTTTGAAAAGTTTTTTGCTGTGACTTTAGGCACTTTTAGATCCCTACAAGAGGACTTTTCAAACATCCTCTTCCAAGTCGTCTTTAGTGTAAGACAAGTAAATAGCCCAATACAGTTCAGATAAGACCAAAACACTTGTAGAGACGGTGATTTATCGCGTCTCGAAAACCCAAATTTTTTGCCAGTAGCTCTTAACTCAAGCGTATTGGGAAGTAGGCTTTTTCACGCTTGAGAAATTCGTAGGTTTGCCAACGGAAAGAAAATTTGAGCATTCGGCAAACTTCAGCGGTATTGTTATCGTATCAATAGGTTTTTGTTCGCTGCTGCTGAGTTGACGGTTTGTTCAATTCTCTTCAACCTTGTCTCTGGACGTTTTGCACTGTCAATCCAAAAAAGGATATTCTTTTTAGATGAGTTATTAAATGCCTCAAAATACTCTTTGGCAGTTGTGTTTGCTTCTAAAGCCTGTTTTAAATCTAAGGGAATTATTAAAGCTTCGATCGCATCTAAGGAATTCCATGATCCATCTTGTTTTGCAGCTTCAATTTTTTCCAGACCAACTGTAGTCATTAAGCCTTGTTCTATAAGTTCTTCAATATATTGTTTATTTAATTTTGACCACACGCTTTTAGGTTTTCGAGGTGTAAAGATTTGCATATAACGTTCTTCATCTAATGATTTGACTTTACTATCAATCCAACCAAAGCATAAGGCTTCTTTTACCGCTTCGTTATATCGAACACTTGGTTTACCAGTTTTTACTTTGTAGTAAATGAGCCATACACCGAAACAGGTACGATGGTTTGTCTCTAACCATTTCCGCCATTCTTCACGGCTTGTAGGACAGAAAGTGAGAAATTCATTTTTAAGTTTGGATGCACCAGCAGTCTTACTTTTGCTGAGATTGATTTCTGTATTTTTCTGCATTTGTTTTATCAAGAAGAATTCAGAACTCAGGAGTCATAATTCAGTATTAATTTTAATTCCTGGGTGAGAATATTGGTTTAAAACCTCGCCCCTGCTGGGCGAAACTAATATTAAACATTTTCGTCTTAAAACTCTATCCCTTTATGGATAGAGTATTCACCAATTCTGAATTATAAATTCTGTTTTATGTTCAATTCGCAATTTATGCAAAACTTCCATCTACTTTAAAATCGTTTTGCCATAAAAATTAAATGCTGGCTTCTTTGATAGCCATGCTTGCTGTAAAAAGCCTCTGCTTGTCCATCTTTGTTAGTCAACAGATAAACCCCAGTGACTTCCATCGTAGTTAGAGTGTCCCTTAATTGGTTAAGTAGCTTTGTTCCAATTCCTTGACGCTGCTTATGAGATCGGACACAAATTTCTTCCAGATAAAAGCTTTTACTTATTGGCCCTTGCTTACAATAACCTGCCACAAATCCTAACAGTTCATCCTGTTTGAAGACAAATCCGACAAAGCCCGGTGTATTCAGAATTTCAAACAACTTTGTTCTTGCAGTCTCAAAAGTCCATCGCTCATTGCAAGGTTCACTATTGAACACTTCAACATATAAATGAGCGCACTTGTCAAGATATTCAGTAGTAAAGGTTTGAATTTCTTCTGACATTAAACCAACCCAGAACGTAGTGCTACAACTGCTGCTTGCACGCGATCGTCTACTGCTAATTTATTCATAATCCCCCGGACGTGAGTTTTGATGGTGTTAGGGCTGAGATAGAGTTTTTCGGCAATCTCTGGGTTACTCAACCCGTCTACCATGAGTTTCAACACTTCTAACTCGCGCCCAGATAAGTTGGCGTTGTTGGTGGTGGGTGTAGGCGGTTTGAGATTGTCAATCACTCGCCGCGCAATTTGGGGATCGAGGTAGGCTGCACCATCAACTGCGGCTGCGATCGCACTTAACAATCGTTCCACACTTGCGCCCTTGATGCAATATGCATCGGCACCGCTAGATAGTGCGGCAATGATTTCTGTCTCCGTTTGATGAGATGTCAGCATCACCACATGAGTGGCTGGCAAAGCCGCCTTAATTTGCTGTGTTGCTGCGATACCATCCAATCGCGGCAATCCAATATCCATAACCACCAAATCAGGTTTTAGTTGCAGTGCAGCTTGAACTCCTAAATAACCATCTTCGGCTTGTCCAACAATCTCTATCTGAGGATGAGCCATTAAGGATTGCTCTAATCCCAGTTGCATCATTGGATCATCTTCGACAATTAACACGCGTAACGGCGGAGCATTGACCGGTAGATTTAAGGGATAGCGAATATCTAAAGACATTTTTATTAATTAAGAGTCATTTGTCATTTGTCATTTGTCATTTGTCATTTGTCATTTGTCCTTTATCCTTTGCTTTTTTTACTTGCCATTACCATTACCAATAACCAATGGCTAATGACCAATTATTATTCTTCCACGCGATAGCCTAACTCTGCTAAACTTATGCGCGACTGTCGCCATTTTGGCTGGACTTTGACAAACAACTCGAGGTAAACTTTACCAGCGATTAACTTTTGAATTTGCTCGCGAGCTTCACTACCAATTCCTTTGAGCATCGCTCCACCTTTGCCAATGAGTATGCCTTTTTGGGAATCGCGCTCGACGTTGATGGTAGCAAGTACACGGGTAATGCTAGGAGTTTCTTCTACTAAATCAATAGCGATCGCTACTGAATGGGGTACTTCTTCACGAGTCAATAATAAAATTTGCTCTCTGATTAATTCACCCATAATAAAGCGTTCTGGCTGGTCAGTTACCAAGTCTGGAGGATAATATAACGGCCCAGTTTCTAAATGTTCAATTAATAATTCTTGAAGTTGTGGTAATCCTGCACTAGTTTTGGCAGAAAATTTCACGATTTCCCATTCATGGGACTGGGCCATCTGAGCGTAACTATCATCTAAAAACTGAGAATCAGTTGGTTGTTGATCGGTTTTATTCACGCCGAGAATCACCGGTGTTTTGCTACGACTGAGTAATTCGGCAATATAGCGATCGCCTGCTCCACAAGCTACCGCTCCATCTACCACAAATAACACTACATCTACCGATTCAATGGCAATTTTGGCATTTTGCACCAATACTTCACCCAATTGATGATGGGGCTTATGAATTCCTGGCGTATCTACAAATATTAACTGCGCCTCTGGTGTAGTTAATATACCGCGCAAACGGTTACGTGTAGTTTGTGCTACTGGTGAAGTAATGGCAATTTTTTGTCCTACCAATTGGTTCATTAAAGTAGATTTACCGACATTTGGACGACCAACAATGCCAATAAAACCTGATTTAAACTCAGGAGGAGCCTGTGGAATTGTTACTTCTCCTGAAAAAGAGAAAGTGTAATTTTCAATACTAGTCACCTTTGGCTCCACCCTCATATTTTATAGCTGGGATAATTTGGTTTTTTCTTAGACACAAAACAATCATAAAATTACCCTGGAATTTTTAGGGATTTCTTTTGCCGAGGTTTAATCTACTACTGGCTCTACATTCATATTTTACAGCTGAGATAACCTTAGTTGTGGAATTCAGGAGTCAGAATTCAGTAGTCAGAATGTTAAAAAAATCAAACTCTAAATTTACCTTATTGCGTCGGTAATCATACCAAATCCAGATAATTTCTGACTTTTGGCTGCTGAGTTCTAAATTCTTAAACTTGTGTTTTGTTTTTAGATACAAAAAAACATAAAATTACTTTGGCATTTCAAGTGAGTTTTTTTACTTAGGTTTAATCTGTTAGTAACTTTAACTTAAGTTTCATCAACTACTCAATACTTAAGCTAGAAATACCTTCTCGCTTGGTTTGAGTACCCGTCGGAAACTGAAGTTCCCGCCTAAAGAAGAAAGTCTACTGAAGTAGACTCAAGATTTTTGAGGATATTTAGTCATCTTTAGATGACTTGGGCTATGAGCCAGGAATTTCAATTCCTGGCGGACGTTCAGTTTTACGTTAAGTTGACACCAATGGCAAGATGCCCACCCCATAATATTGGATAATTGATTTCTTGGAGTTCCCTAATGGCGCGTCTGCCACAATTCACCAAGTTGGAAATTGATCAAGTTGACTCACAATTAACTTGAGCCAGGAGAGTGTCAAAAGTCGGTCAATCATGTACCCCTAACTTGATTAATCTTAGAACACAGATCAGGCAGATGAACTTACCAATTCTTGAATCTGCTTTGGAGTCAATTCTTGCACATTAAGCAAAACTACTGCTGCTCCGGCTGCTAGCAATGTCTCGCTATATGCATCACTACGCGGTGCTGTCTCCTGCACATGGGGGGGTAAAACGCCTACACCAAGCCAAGTGCGAGAAGAATCTAGACCCCGCGCTTTCTCTACAGTATACATATCTGCTACCGTATCTCCTACGTATACGATCGCTAATCTTTCCTCAATTCCATTTTCTAACTCACGAACTGTAGCGAAAAGTCCTGTAGGGTCAGGTTTCCCTGGTGCATCTTCCATCGCAATCAACACCGGAGATTCTAAACCCAGGCGTTTTTCCAATACATAGTTCGCGGAAGCACGAGTCGCACCGCTGAAAAATCCCCAAGCAATCCCTGCTTGAGTAAGTTGCTCTAAATAGCTAGATTGTAATAACAAAGGTTCATTACAGATATACCCAGTAAAATTATTTGGGTCTGGGCCACGGTAGCGAGATTGAAAAAAAGCAACGATCGCAGTGTAATCTAGTTGCAGTTGCTCACGGCTCTGTTTTTGGGTTTCAAAGTAGCGGTAAATTAATTCCTGCGATGCTTCCCAATCGTTATTCCATAAACCTTCAGACTTCAGTTGGTCAATATCCAGTGGGGTTGGCCGATATGCTTGGGTAGTAAAATATTCTACGGTATCTGCGATCGCCCGGCGATAAGAACCACTAACATCGCGCACAACGCCATCAATATCGAAAATAACGATCGTCTTTGTAGAAGTTTTTTGAGTCATGGAGTAGGAAGCAAAAGAGTTTTACATTATCATAAAACGTGAGATCATGACTCAGGTAAAAAATCGGGGTTAAGGGCTTGCTCTGGCGTGAAGGGAGATTGTTCGGGGAAGATAGCGATGGCTAATCCAGTTTCAATTACAGCCAGTAATCTAGCGGTTTGATAGCTTTCATCGAAAACCTGATCAAAGTGAGACTTCAAACTCGGACTTTCCTTAAGTGCCTTTTGGACTCGCCTACGGTGTTCCAAAATTGTGTACTGCCAACTTTTTGAGCGCCTTTCAGTTTGAATTTGGTATTTCAGTAGATGCATCAGCAACACTTCCAGATTGCTCTCCAATGCCCGCTTTTCACTTCTCCCCATCGTTTCAATTTCTTCAATCAGGTTGTCTAAGTCTAATTGTGTGAAATTCTTTTGCTTGAGCAGTTCTGCTGTGGTTTGAATCCACAGATAAAAGTCTTGCTCATACAAATCTGAACCAGATGTTGTTTGAGATTGGGGCAATTGGGCAGTCACGTCGCTTCGCTCCGAATTCAAAATTAACAGCAAAATCTTTTAAATCAGGAT
>JBGTMK010000885.1:0-5282 GCA_041743605.1 Nostoc sp. | reverse complement strand
GCGTTCCTCCCCCACCATACATAAAAGTTGCTGGGGGAGGAACGCCGCTCTGGTACTGGGTACTGGGTACTGGGTAGCAGGAATTGTTTTTTAAAATTTGGTGTTGCGATTTTACACTCAGTCCCCAATCCCCAATCCCCAGTCCCCATTACCTTTTACGTCTATAAACCAACAAAAGGACTCGACACGTAAAATGTTATAATTGTTTCCCTCAGCTTGGTTAACCAGCAAATTTTCTGCTCAAATATGGTTCAGTACACTCTCGCTCAAAGCCCAGAAATTATCCTTACTGTTTCTGGAAAAGATTCAGCTAAAGCCCGTGACAAAGCAATGGATCAGCTGATGGAACTGATGGATGCAGGTAAGCTACCCACGGAACTAGAAGAAGGATTTGGCCCTCAACAATTAATTGAGGTTAAAGAGTCAACTATTGATAGTAGTAGCGGCGAAGATCCCATTACACAAGCTGTCCAGGTTCTGAGTAATCTGGCCACGCTCAAGCTGAAAGTTCAGGAATCACGATCTGAAGCCTTGGAAATTCGCAAAGCGGTTGATGTTCTGTTCACCGACGAGTCCGTGACAGAAGAGGAAATTACTCGACTCAAGGAAGGTTTTAAAGTTCTCAAAAGTTTTGCTCAAGCTAATGTGCGTTACCAAGAAGCGCGATCTAAAGCAGAACAAGCTCGGCAGACTCTAGATCAAGCTCTTAAATCCTCTGATAAGTAACATTTACAAATCTAGATGCATTGAGACGCATCTTCAAAATATAATAGATATTTTAAAAGACAGGTTTTTATACCTGTCCTTTTTTTACTGGGGCGCTAGGATTCGAACCTAGGGATGGCGGGACCAAAACCCGCTGCCTTACCACTTGGCTACGCCCCAACAACTTCACTCTAGTTAATATAGCAGTTATTCCTGGGTTAGTGTCAAGTACTTTAATTGTTTATTTCAGATAATGGGTTTTTACAGCAACAGATTGATTAGTCGGAATGTTGTACTTATTGATGATGCAAACGGGCAAAGGCACAAAGTTCAACGATTTGTCCCTTTGTATCTAATGTATCTAAATCGGTTCCACTTAAGTATGAAGGCTTTGGGAAAATCTTCAGAGTGTATCCTTTGTAAGCAAAACGATACTCAATCTCTCACCAGAAAATAATCTCTTGTTCCCCTATCTGTATACTTTTTTATAAGTATGCACGTAATCTGGCTAAAAACAAGTCACAGAAAACTTTGTAGCTTTTGAGTCTATAAACTTATTATCAATAAGCTCAATTTAATGAGAAAAATGTTGCGCTTGCGAAGAAAAGTAGTAATATATTCTTGTAATTGGTTCAATATTAGACATAGAAAGCAGTAAATTCAAGCACAACACCAGGTAGGGGAGGTAAGGAAAAGTAGCAATGAATAAAATATTTCTTGTAGCTTAGACATTTCTTAGAACTCTGAAAAAGATAGCATATTCATGTAGTGTGTTAAGTATTAGAAACTTCTCCTAAGTACCAGTATAATCTGCATCATAGAACATATGTTATCTATCATTCACAAGCTTTATCTGATTGGAACAAATATGTTCAGCCTTTACATATATCTATACCAAAATCCAGGTTAGAATATGGACGAAATTGCAAGGTTTTGGTATAGAAAATGTTTATGGTAGATTGCGCGTGATGGATGTAAAGAAGCATTGTTCTTTCTTATGAGGATATTTACAGTCGGATTATCACTTGCCACGAATGAAAGGAACAAGTCAAATTTTCTTAACTCATATATGAAAGCGTTAGGCACTTTATTATCTACTCATAGTTTATGGAGTATACACCTGCTCAGGAGCCTACTAATTTGCACAGCGATATACTAAGCCTTTTTTTTGATTGAGAAATTATTGAAATTTCTCATTCTTATTAATTTATATGCAAATATAATCTGCATTCTATGTAAATTTATTTACACAACAAAACTATTACTGCTGCATCTAGCCAAGAATATCAAAACCTTTCTTTATGGACTATTAAGATATGCCAACTAGATGGTTTTATCTAATCTAACCGAGACATTAGTATTAATCCAAAATACTATTTTTCCCTTAATTTTGTGGAATGATAATATTCTGATTTAATAAATATGTATACAAATGCCACCTAAAATAACAATTGTATTTTCGATTATTTTTTTATTCAACTAGATTTATTTTTTGTAAGAATACACAATTTCTTATAAAATCAAAACCATCTCAAACCAATTTTGGTAAATGTATGAATCAAGATTCTCAAAAAATTAATTTCATTGGAACCGATGTTGATATCCTTACCTATGAAGAAATGTTTGTTAAATGCGACGCCTGGATCAAAGATAAGCTAGCAGCATCTAAACATATTGCCTGCGTTAATGTTAACTGTGTAGTTGAAAGTTATCTGAACCCAGAAATAGGAGATATTTTTCGTAAAGCTGATATATCTGGTGCTGACAGCATGCCTTTTGTATACTGGATCAAGTTTTTTACCGGAAAAAGCTGTGATCGTCTGTATGCACCAGATATAATTCTCAAGCTATCTGAAATTTCAGTAAATAGAAATTATCGCCTTTTCTTATACGGAGGTGCGGAAGGTACTCCTGAAGAAATGAAATCTTTTTTGGAGAAAAATTTTCCAGGAATTAATGTTGTTGGAACTTATTCACCTCCTTTTAGAAAGTTATCTCCAGAAGAAGATAGAGAAGTTTGTGAAAAAATTAATAGCACTAAACCAGATTTTATAATTGTTGGTTTGGGATCTCCAAAACAGGATCAATGGATTCAGGATCATTTAGAGAAGATTCCTGGAACTGTTATGATAGCGTGTGGTGCAGCATTTGATTTCTTTAGCGGTAGAATTAACCAAGCTCCACTTTTGATTCGACGCTCTGGGTTTGAATGGCTTTTTAGATTAACTCAAGATCCAAAAAGGCTGTGGAAAAGATACACCTTGTACAACGTTATTTTTCTATGGAACTTTTTCTTACAAAATCTGGGATTGAAGAAGTTTGATATCAGCAATCTTGAATAATTTTGTAGTTAAATATTAACAACAATAAAAATTCATTAGTTAGGAAGGAAAAATGAAAAAAGCTGTAGTTACTGGAGCGGGCGGTTTTATTGGCTCTCACTTAGTAAAAAGATTAAAGGATGAGGGCTATTGGGTAAGAGGTGTAGATATTAAATATCCCGAATTCAGTGAAACCTATGCCGATGAGTTTAAAATTTTAGATTTAAAGAAACAAGACGATTGCTTGCAAGCTACTAAAAGTGTAGACACAGCATTTTGTTTAGCAGCTAATATGGGTGGTATCGGTTGGACACATGCGGCTCCAGCAGAAATTTTGCACGACAACCTCCTAATTTCCACAAATACATTAGAAGCTTGTAGAATCAATGATGTAGGAAATATTTTTTATTCTTCCTCTGCATGTGTATACCCAAATTATCTACAAAAAACGAATGATAGTCCAGGATTAAAAGAAGACACAGTTTTTCCTGCCGATCCTGATATGGAATATGGTTGGGAAAAATTAACAGCTGAAATAATGCATGAAACCTATAGAAAATCCTACGGACTGAATATCAAGATTGCTCGGTTTCACAATATTTATGGCCCACTAGGAACCTATGATGGTGGAAGAGAAAAATCGCCTGCTGCCCTTTCTAGAAAAATTGCCCAAATCCAAGGTAATGAAGGTGAAATTGAAGTTTGGGGAGATGGTACTCAGGCTCGCTCTTACTGCTATGTAGATGATTGTGTAGAAGGCTGCTTGCGAATAATGAAGTCGGATGTAAATATACCCCTCAATTTAGGCTCTGACCGTATGGTGACAATTAATGAGTTGATTGCCATCATCTCTGATTTTTCTGGCAAAACAATTCATTGTAAATACGACCTATCTAAGCCTGTGGGACCGAAAGGTAGAAATTCAGATAATACATTGATTAAAAAATCATTGGGCTGGGCGCCTGAGATAACTTTAGAGCAAGGTATGGCTGCAACTTATAAGTGGATTGAAGCTCAGGTTCAAAAGAAAAATTAGAAGTTACTAAGACTTTGTAACTAATTTCATATAGCCTAATATGAAAGCGTTGCGTAACGCACCACAGGCTTAGAGGGAGGTGCGTTACGGCTTACGCCTAACACACCCTACATATACTTAGATTTTTTCAGAAATCAAATATGATTCCTACATACTTGAGAGGTTGATATTGCTAATGGATAAATCAAAAAAAGTTTTAATGCTAGGCGACAGTCTTACTCAAAGTGGAGGAATTGCTACTCTCCAAAATCTTATACTCAAATATTCTTCTTCAGATATTCAATTTCATCACATTGCTACTCATGATGAAGGCACCGTAATTTATAGATTAGCAGTGTTCATCAAAGCTATAGGGCTATTGTTCTGGAGACTGCTAAGAGGAAAAGCAGATATTATTTATATTCATATTTCAGATGGAGGTAGTATTTTAAGAAAATTAATTATTGTGCTTATTGCCCTCATGTTTCGTAAGCCTATATTAATGCATAGTAATGGCTCAGTATTTCATGTTAACTACTCCAAGTTACCTAAATGGGGGCAGCAAATAATAGGTGGTATATTTCGTAAATGTGATGCTTGGATTGCAGTGACAAGTTTCTGGAGAGATTATTACATTACTAACTTGGGTTTAGAAAAGAACCGCGTTTTTGTTGTTTTTAATCCTACAGAATTGCCAATTCAATTACCACCCCGCATTAAGTCATCTGAAGTTAAGATAGTTTTTTTGGGGCGTATTGGTAAACGTAAAGGAACGTTTGATCTGATTGAAGCATTTGGTAAATTACCAGATAACCTGAAAAATTATTCAAAGCTATTCATTGCTGGAAATGGAGAGATTGAACAAGGGCGTGAGTTAGTTGAGAAACTAAATCTTTCCGAACAGATTACCTTTCTCGGACTCATAGATGCAGAACAAAGAGATTCCTTGTTAGCAACAGCGGATATATTTGTCTTGCCAACTTATAACGAAGGTTTACCACTAGCTTTGATGGAGGCAATGGGTTGGGGATTGCCTGTGATCACAACACCAGTATCAGGTATTCCTGATATAGTCAAATCTGGTAAAAATGGTCTATTAGTTGATCCAGGTAATAGTCAGCAGTTGTCTGAAGCAATGCAGTTGCTAATTGAAAACGAGGAGTTGAGACTTTCGTTAGGAAAATCTGCTAGAGAAACTGTTGCTTCCTTAGATGTGAAATCTTTCTGGTGTCGTTTATCTG